>NZ_JAKZIW010000012.1:0-61172 GCF_031143325.1 Enterococcus sp. FR204
TTTTTTATAGTATTTTTTGTTATTTAAGAAAGGAATAAGGTTAAACAAATAACAGGTTGCTTTTTGGGTCTTTTTCCGTTCAAGAAACTGAACGAAGAAAAGGGAAAGTTGTCTCTTTTGTGATAAGAGAAATCATAATAAACGAATGACTTACTTTCCAATAAATTGAGAACAGTCAGAACCAGACAAATTAGTTGCATCTGATGAATAAAGTGATTATTCTATGACATGAGGTGATACAGATGAAATTAGAAGTGACAAAAGAAGCACAAGAAGTATTGAAGAATAAATTAGAAGCAGACGATCAACTTTTATTAGATATCGAAAACGGTGACGGTCCATTTGCAGAAAGCCAAGTCAGTTGCCAATTGGACACGGCATTTCGATTGATCATTGTCAAAAAAGATACACAAACAGATCTAAGTCTTTATTCTGTAGTGGCTGATACACCAGTTGGACCAATCAAAATCAAAGACAGTGCAATACTTTACATGGATGATCCATCCACACTTGCTTTAGAACCAACTTATAATAGTTTACAATTAAAAGGACCAAGCGGCTTGAGAAAAGGCAACTTGCAAGTTGTTCGAAAAGACTAGAGGGATAAAATGGGAAATTTGGCAATCATCAGCGACCTACATGTGGACATCAATAAATTCGGCGAACCAGAGCTAATGCAGCTTTGGCAAGTTTTGCAAAAGCACAAAATCACTCGGCTTCATCTAGCCGGAGATACGGCTAATAAAGTAGATCGCTGCCTAGCGGTTGTCGAATTTTTCGCCAATAAAGGATTGTCTACGACATTTCATTTCGGTAATCACGAGTTGGCAGATGTGCCCAATGAACAGATGATGGACCATTTTCCAGACCCACATTTTTTAAATGAACGGTATATTGCTTTAAATGAGCAGACCGTTCTTTTAGGGATGAATGGCTGGTACGACTATCAGTTTTCCGAATTGAAAGATTACGAGGCAATCGTACGAATGAAGCGTTTGTATTGGTATGATCGGTTCATCCAGCGTGGGAAAACAGATCTCGAGGTCAATGCAGAAATGCTTGCAGCTGCAAAAAATTTGCTAGACCAGCTGGAAGCAAAAAAACTTGAGGTGATTTTATCCACTCATTTCGTTCCTAAACGGGCATTTATCATGTATCAATCTGCTCCTTATGAGCGTTGGAACAAATTAAATGCATTTTTAGGATCAGAATCATTCGGAGAATTACTTGACCGTTATTCAAATATCAAACAAGTAGTTTTTGGCCATACGCATCGTCGCTTTGAAGATAAATCCATCGGTCACACGATTTACAGCTGCAGACCTTTTGGTTATTATTATGAATGGCAGCTGACCCGAGATTTTGTCTTGAAAGAACAGCTGTTAGATAGCTATGAACCCATGAAATTACGTGTCCTCTTGCGTGCCCATCATCCGGCCTTTCAAGCTTATCAAACACAACATTTGCAAGAGGAATTTGAACAGGCGATGACAATCGTTCCGTATTGAGACAGCATTAGTAATGTGTAAAAGAAAATACCTTGTAAAACGTAAGGATAAGTAAGAGCAGTAGATCCATTTATCGTGGATATGCTGCTTTTTTTGTGGAAAATAATCAGCGAATGTTTATTTGATCGGATGATTTGTAACTCGCAGAGTACTAGATGCAAGCATTTATTCTTTTTTTGAACGATAATCACAAAAAAAATATAATATACATTTTTTATTTAATTATAATTAATATTGATTGAAGTCTAGGCAGTCAAGTCACATTTTGATAGATAGGAGGGGGACTTACGAATTATTTTAAAGGCTATGACAGCTGTATTTCTAGATTGTGTTTGCATCAAGTTGCAATAAAAACTAGAAATCAAATCGGGCTGATAATCATTTATAACTAATCGATACATAGGACCAAATATAGGTCTATGTTCTTTTATTTCATAAGTATCGTAAAACAGAATTTTGCTATGGATTAATCCAATCGACTGATATGTTTAGTAAATAAAGAAAGAGGAATGTCAATAATGAAAAAAGAAATCGTATTAACAGCAACAACGATGTTATTCAGCATGGTAGCAAGTACGACTTTTGTTTCTGCAACTGAAGTATACCCAAAGGAATATAACACAGAAGGAACGATTACATTTGAAGCAGGAGATGAGGGTGTAACTCCTCCTGTTGATCCAGAGAATCCTGATCCCAATAAACCTGTCGATCCATCAGATCCTCCAAGCCCTGGAACAGGAGGGGCATTATCGATTGATTATGGATCAAAATTCAAATTTGGGACTCAAAAAATTTCTACTGCGGATAAAACGTATTATGCAGCTGCTGATGTGATGAACGATGGGTCTAGAAAACCGACATATGTCCAAGTGACAGATAGGAGAGGTACCTTATCTGGGTGGAAATTAAGTGTCTCTCAACCAGAACAGTTTAAAACTGCCAGTGGGGATGAACTAGTTGGAGCACAGCTGAAATTTACGAAAGGGCAGGCTGTTTCTTTGGTCGATCCAACATATACGCCGGAAACGGTGAATTCTGAATTAACGTTGACACCGGGAGGAAACAATACGTTAGCAATTAATGCTAAATCAGGAACAGGTGTGGGGACTTGGGTCTATCGATTTGGTGCAAATGAAAATGAAAATCAAGATGCGGTACAGCTTTCGGTACCTGGTACATCTGTCAAGTTAGCGCAACAATATTCCACTAAATTAGTTTGGACATTAGAAGATACACCTAACAACTAGTTTACTGAAAAGAACTGTTAAAAATAAATACGTAGTCATATTGTCTTGCGAGGTAATCGAGCAAAAATTGTCAAAGGCTAGGCTAAATTTGTTTGGATACGAATAGTTCATCTAGGAATTTAACGATCAGGAGGAAAAGATATATTGAAAAAGAGGAGGATCGTGCTCATTTTAAGCAGTCTCTTAGTGACTAATATCTTTCCGATCATAGGGTACTCTTTGGAATTGAATCAGTTGGAGCATGGAAATAGAAGAGACGAAGAAAGCAAACTCACTTCGACATTCGACAGTTTAATAGAATCCAACCAGACACAAGAAAGCAGTGAGGATTTAAGTATTTCGAGTAGTGGAGAGACCACTGACAACGTAGAAGCTGAGGGTTCGGACAAACAAGGACTGGAAGATGCACCAATTTCTGCGGTTGAGCTGCCTGACGATCCCAATATTATTTCTATCGATAAAATTTTTCAAACACCTATCGGTACTAGTACGTCCATATTGGAAAATGGGAAGTTACTGCAGTTGAACCCAGCAGAAAGGTCTCAAAGAGGAGCTATTTGGTCAAATAAGAAGATTAGTTTACTCTCGGATTTTACATTTAAATCTTATTTATACTTAGGAAATCAACGAGATAGAGCGGGAGATGGCATGACCTTTACATTGACTGGCGATCCTAGAATGGCTAGTAATCCCAGTCAAGTTATTGGATCGCCAGGTATGGGAATTGGCTCATATTCTACTCGTTCTGGCCAACCTTACATTGCGAATGCGCTCTCGATTGAGTTTGATACGTATAAAAATAGTGGTTCTTCTGATCGAATGGATCGAGAGATAACTGCTGATAATAGAGGGCATGGACATGTCGCTTTTGTCACGCCTAAACCAAATAATAATAATTATTCTGGAGAGCATACTGGCGTGACGGTAGCTCCTACATTTCTTTCTAATGGCACATGGCGCTTGTTAATAATTAAATGGGACGCGGAGCAAAGAAGTCTTACTTATGATTTGGAAGGTGTCGGTCGCTCTTCTCGGATTATACCTGATCTCATTAGGCAGTTCGGTTCTACAGAAGTAAATTGGGGGTTTACTTCTTCAACAGGTACTTTTTTTCAAGAAAATGCTGTCGCTGTCACGCGACTTCCATCGAATGTCACATCAACAGCTGATGTAAAAGTCAACGATAGTGATTATGGGGCCATCGCTGAAGCTGGAGGAAACGATAAGATAACTATCAGAAATACATTGAAGGTCGAGGGGGATTTTCTTGAATATAAGAAAATGCAGACTAGTATCGACCTCCCACAAGAATTAACTATTCCCGAGCATATCTTGATCAATGGAAATCAAATTGATGCCAAAGATATCTTGATAACCGGAAATCGAGTCACGCTAAATCTGACAGATTATTTTATTGCTGGAGATACGTTAATAATCGAATTGGAGACAACTTTGCAGGAAGTAATTCCTGAAAAAGTACTCACTATGCATTTTAAATACCTTGAAAACGAGAATTTGATTGAGCAATCGAATGAAATAAACCTAAAGATCGCAAAGCTGAAGGAGATAGATATCCATGTTTATTATAAAGATAAAGACAGTCAGATTGATATTGCTGAAATGAAAACAATCACTGGGAAAATAGGAGAGAAGTATAAAGAAACTCCTATTGATATTGAAGGGGATGTTTTTGACTCGGATTCAGCGAATACAGAAGGCATCTTCTCCGAAAATACAGAGGATATCTATTTTTATTACAGAAAAGGCAAACTTTATCTCTCAACTGCTCCTCAATATGTCAATTTTGGAAAACATAAAATATCCAGTAGACCATTAAGTGAATTCGGACAGTTTTCAGGTGGGTTGAAAATTATAGATGAACGGGCTTTTGGAAGTTGGAAATTACAATTGAAACAAGAGAAAGTTCTTACAAATGGAGATTTTGAGCTTCCAGAAGCTCTTTCCTTTGTTACCTCTGAAAATACAACGGTTATAGGGACATCCGCTGTTACGATTTTCGAAAGTGATCAAAAGGGTGAAAGCGATTTGTCCTCTCTTTTAGATTCTACAGCTCATCGTGGAATCAGAATAGATATTCCTGTAGAAAACCAAAGAATCGGAACCTTTGAGGGGAAACTATCTTGGATACTTGCAGATGTCCCAGGAAATTAACAGGAAGAGAAGAATATAACAAAATTATTGAGTTTCAAGAAGGGCACAGGTACCATAGGCTCTTGTGTCCCACAGAGACAAGATTTTGTTATAGTCTTCTCTTACATATGATTAAAGGAGCGATTTTCTTGAGACCAAAACAACAATTATTTATAACACTCCTAGTTATTTTAGGGGCACTTTTTAACAATATATCAGTGTCAGCTAGTGCATTTAATTTTTCAGTGACGCCGATAACTTCAGAGAATCAAATCGACAAGAGAAAAACTTACTTCGATCTTCAACTTGATCCGGATCAGGAAGTAGAAGTAAAAGCGGAATTGAGAAATGATACAGAAAAAGAAGTGAAAATCGATATTTCTGTGAATAGCGCAACCACCAATTCAAACGTGATGGTTGAATACGGAAAAAACGAGATTGAAAAAGACATGAGCCTGATCTTTGATCTGGTAGATTATGTGAGCTATCCACAGATAGTGACGCTAAAACCTAAAAGTGTCCAAACTGTTGCTTTTCATGTCAGGATGCCGAATGAGCGATTTGATGGTGTATTGGCTGGTGGGATCACATTCCAAGAAATCCAGACGGAAAAGGACCAAACAGAAACTAAGGATCAAAGCTTATCGATTGAGAATGAATACACCTATATTATTGCTTTGTTGATGCGACAGACACTGAACGAAGTTGCTCCGAACCTTACTCTTCATGAAGTTAAACCAGATCAAATCAATGCAAGAAATGTCATCTTAGCAAACGTTCAAAATGATCAAAAAACTTACATCAATCAAGTAATTATTGAAACAAAAATTACAAAAAAAGGACATTCTAAAGTTTTATATCGAGAAGAAAAAGAAGCGTTGCAGATTGCTCCGAATACAAATTTTTCTTTTCCAACTGCTTTAAATGGTCAACCGCTAACCCCAGGTGAATATCACCTTACAATGACTATTTTAGGAAATGAAAATGAAAATGGAAAATTTTCGAGAAAAAAAGGAAATACTACGATCAACTATACCAATCAATGGGTATTTGAAAAAGATTTTACAATAGAAGGAAAAGTAGCCAAGGAATTGAACACGACGGACGTTACGATTAAAAAAGATAATAATTGGATTTATATCTTAGTAGCTTCACTTTTCTTATTGTTTATTTTATTATGCATACTTTTGTTTGTTTTGAGAAAAAAAGAAGAGAAAGAAAAGTAAGGTTAAGATAACAAATAGTAAATTTTTATTATTGTAGGATGGTTGGGCTCTTTTTATAATAATATAGAATATACCATTTTATTAATAAAAATGCATACTAGTAAATGATATAATTCTTATAACAGGTTTGATCGCGAGAAAGGCCAAATAAAACGCTCTCCAAAATGTTAAAAAAAAGACAGGACGATGTATATTATACAAACAAGAATCGCTGACAACAGTGACTCGGATCCAGGAAATTAGTTTTATCCCAGCTAGTTGGTGAATGCATGGAAAGTAATATACGTAGAAAGAGCTGATGACTAATGAATTATGAGTTTTTTTTAAGCAAAGAAGATCACAGAAGTTATTCATTACTTAAATATTTAGAAGCAAGCTCAAATTTATCAGAGTCAATATCGAATGTTCAAGAAGAGTTGTCGCTATCGACATTTCTCTTGAAAAAAACAATCGATAAGCTGAAACATGATTTACAAAAGTTCGATCTAGAGAAAAATTTGCGAGTAACCGTCAGTGAATTGGATATATGTCTGGAAATTAATGGAAAATGTTCTAGCAAAGCTCTGTTATCTCGTTATATAACGGATTCTTTATCTATGAAAATGGTATTGGCTTTCTTTCAGGAAAAATATATCTCAGTAGAAAATTTTGCTAAACAGCATCACGTGAGTTATTCTGTGGCTTATAAAGTATTACAAAGACTAAAAAGAAATCTTAAAAAATATCAAATTTTTTTTTGAAAAGAGAAAGTTGACAGGGAATCCTAAAAACATTCGGCTTTTTTTATATAATCTTTTTAACTCAACAGAGATAAGTTTTGTGGAATTGTATACGCTACCTATAATTATAAAAACAGAAAAAATGTTAAAAGATTTAAAACAGTATTATCCTCTGTCTGCTTATGAAAAAAAGAAATTATTCCACTTTTTAGCAATCAACCTGTTGGCTGAACAAGCTGATTCTTTAGATATTGCTAGCAATCAGTCGCTATTTTTTTCGGATATAGGATTTTACCACTTAAAAGGAGTATTAGGAGAAAAATCCGTTATTTTTATCAATAAGACACTCTCTTGGCTTTATCTTCATGATAAATTGGATCAAAAATACTTGAAAAAAAATGAAGATGAAACAATCGAATGGTTGAATGAACGATTCATTGAAAGTTTTGAAAATCAGTTTAATCTGTTGCGAGAAGAGACGAGCCAATTGATCCGAAGAGAGTTAACCAAAATACATTTTAAACTTTTGCATTACACTATTAATAAAGCTGATGAATTTCCACTTGATGTTTCTTTTTTTAGAGAAAACTATCCAGCATTTTATTGCTATTTGATAGAGTATATAAATGATCTAACGTCAAAACGCAAAGAGTTGCTTCAAGATAAATTTTTTCTTTTTTTCATTTATTTATTATTATTGATCAATCACATACCCGTTCAACTGATTTCTGAACCAGTAAAGATCATCATCGATTTTTCTTATGGTGCTGCCTATAATCAATTTATCAAGAAAAATTTAAGCTTGTACATTAATCTGAACACGGAGGTGATAGAGGCAGGAAAGCCTGAGTTCCCAGATGTTATAATCACGAATAGGAATAATCTATATGAAGAAAGTGCATCTCAAGTAGTGGTTTGGCTCGATCCGCCAAGAGCAGTAGACTGGGGGAATCTTACAAAGATTTTGTTGACTATCCAAGAAGAGAAATACAAAGACAGCAAAATTGACAAGCAAATAGACGATTTTCCTGAAGAAATCATCGACAGGATCGAATAGTGAACTTCTTTTAGAAAGTCCGACTGCTTTTTCTAAAAATAAAAAAACTTGGTACGCAATCGCTGTACCAAGTTTTTTTATTTAGCTTTTGATTAAGCCATAAATAATAATTTATATAAGAATACTGCTACGACACCAGCACAGATAGGTGCTACAACTGGTACCCATGCATATCCCCATTGAGAAGAACCTTTATGTTGCGTGTACAAGACGTGGAGCAAAGTCGCGGGCTGGGTTTAGTCCAGGTCCTGTAGGACCACCAAGTGAAGCAACTAATGTCCATACAAGGAAACCGAGTGCTAAGTGAGCTGTACCAAGATTATCTTGGAAGAATGGTGCTTTTGTAATACCTAGGGCACCAAAGAATAAAACGAATGAACCAAAGAATTCATTGACGAAACCATTGAATTTAGAACCAACGCTGTTGATTGTTGAGAATGTACCTAACACATGGTTTACGTCTTCTGTTTGGTCGTAGTAAGGTTTGTAACAAGCTACTACGATCAATTGTCCAATCGCTGCACCAATCAATTGTGCAATGATATAAGGAACAACTTCAGCCCAAGGGAATAGACCATTAGATGCTAAAGCAATTGTAAATGCTGGGTTGATGTGGTTACCGCTGATTCCACCAAAAATCATTGCTGGCATCATAACCCCGAATCCATACCCGACAGCAATCAGCATCCAGTCACTGCCATATCCTTTTGTACCTTTTAAATCTACGTTTGCTACAGCACCGTTACCTAGAACGATTAGTAATGCTGTACCAATCATTTCCGCCGCAAGACGGGTCATTAGTGAGTAATCCATAAATACCTCCAAAAGTTATAAAAATGCAAAAAAAAAAGAAACATCAACACGAAAAGCATCGGTGCAGTGTTTCGTGTCGGAAGGATTTCTGCAGTCTTAACAAATGTGAATAAAAAAATGAATTCCATTACTTATAAGAAACCAGACCAACAGTAAAACTCCAACTCTTTTTAAAAGTTCTCCACAAATCACCAAGCTTAACTATAAATATACCAAAAAAAAAACGTTTTTTTTTCTCAAAAATTGTATCTTAGAAACAGCATGTTTTGAAACTTTCAGAAAAGGTTTGTTAGTAAAATGAAAGCTATACGTAAGGAGTGTTGTTTGATGAAATTTTTTCAAGAGTTTTTCATTATTATTTTCTTTTCTGTATTAGGAGAAGGCATACGGATTTTTGCTCATTTACCTATTCCTGGAAGTATCTTAGGTATTCTTTTTTTATTTTTAGCATTTGAAATGCATCTTGTTGATCCTGAAAAAATCGGAGCAACTGGTGATTTTTTATTGAATAATCTAGCTATTTTATTTGTTCCTGCTGGTGTAGGTTTATTGGAATATTTTGATGATATTGCTTCGATATGGCCTGTTTTACTGGGAGCAGTCGTCGTGTGTTCCATCGTCACGATGGTTGCAGCGGGAAAAACGGCAGAAGGTGTAGAAGCTTTGCTGGGCTATGTCCGTAAGAGAAAAGCAGGAAGGGTATCTGTAAACGAAATGGAGGAAAATCAAATTGACTGAGTTTTTTGTGAATCCACTATTTGGCTTAAGTTTGACTTTAGGAGTGTATGTATTATCTGATAAATTTTTGCGGAAATATAAACTGCCTGTTTTGAATCCTCTCGTATTATCGATTGTTGTTATTATCTTATTTTTGCATTTTTCTGGGATCAGCTATAAAGACTATAATATCGGGGGCAATTTTTTGACTATGCTGATTACTCCTGCGACAGTGGCACTTGCCATCCCTCTTTATAAAAACTTCCGTTTACTGAAAGAGAATTTTTATCCTGTAATGGCTGCGATTTTAGCAGGAATAGTCGCAAATTGCTTGGTTAGTGTAGGGTTCGGTTATTTCTTCTCTCTTCATAAAGAGATGGTGATCTCATTACTACCTAAATCTGTAACGACGGCTATTTCTGTCGATTTATCTCATACGATGGGCGGGGTGAATGCCGTGACACTTGCTATTGTTGTCTCTACAGGTATTTTTGGTTCGCTGATCGCCACTCATATTTTCCGCCTATTCAAGATCGAAAGTCCAGTTGCTCGCGGTGTGGCGTTAGGAAGTACTTCTCATGCTATTGGTACAGCAAAAGCAATCGAGATTGGCGAAATAGAAGGAATCATTTCCGGACTTGCGATATGCGTCAACGGAATATTGACCGTTTTATTGCTACCGTTATTCTTTCAGCCTTTTGCTGGCTTGTTTTGATGCGGAAACCACTATTTTATGCTACAATAACCAAAACGTTCGAGCATAAAAAAGGAGGGAAAGACGTGTATTTGTCTTCCGAGTATCTTAAACAATTTGATAAAGATCTATATTATAAGATTCTCCTCCTAGAAAGTTTTGAGGATCAAGCTTGGCATACCGCTGCACAATTAGCGCAAGTTGTTCAGCTGGATGCCCGCAGCGTGTCGAAATACCTGAACGAGCTGTCTAAAAACTATCAGCAGTTTAGCGGTAAGACACACCCTTTGTTTACAAAAAATCACCGTTCTGGTTATAACTTTTATGATACGCTCGATTCAATTGAACATGAGCGTTTTTTGATCTATCTCGTGCAAAGTACGCTGAAATTCCAGTTGCTGCACGACATTTTTTTTGAAGAATTCCATACAATGTACCAATTTGCGCAAAAGCATTACATTAGTGAATCTACTGCTCATCGAAAAATCAATGAATGGAAACAGCAACTGCAAACTTACGGAATTCGGCTGCAACGAGGTACATATATCGCTCAAGGCGAAGAAGAAATCATTCGACTTTACTTGCATATGACATTCTGGCAGTTGTTTCGAGGGAAAATCTGGCCATTTGAAACGATTTCTCAAATGGACGTAAAGAATATGGCAGAACATATCATGGCTTTTTTTAATGTTCGTCTGAACGAGATCAAAAAAAGACGATTGGAATATATGCTAGGTGCCTTTTTTTTAAGAAAATCACAGAAGCATTATGTGGTATTGAATGAGAAAAAAAGACGACTGATTTCTGACAATCTGTTGTTCCAGCGATTTTGCCAAGTCATGGAGCCGGTATTTCCTAATTATTTTCAAGTAGAAGACGAGTTAGGCGCATTATTTCTTGTACTGATGACTCGTGAAGAATATTATAGTGATCCTAAGATACGGAAGAAAATTTTTGATTTTCATCAACAAGCAAAAACACCGCCCTTTACAGCCCTTTCAGAAGCAAAAGCCGCTCTTTCTCTTTATCAGGAAGAGCAGGGGCTGCCAGCAGAAAATCTAACCTTCGAGGCAGAAAACTATTTATTCAGCAGTCATTTTTTCGCCTATCTTTTTCCTAATGCGAAAGAAACGATTGATGGCAATAGTAGTGATTTTATTAATCATTTAGTCATTGAAAACAAGGAATTGAAACAATGGCTCGTACATTTTTTTGAAAGTAGACACAAACATCCCAATCATCTGGCATTTAAAAATCATGCTTTTTTGATGGGAAGGTATCTGACTGTGTTTAAAACATTAGGAGCATTTACTCCGCAACTTCCAAAGATCACGATTCTTTTAATGACAGATTTCCCATTATTTGAAGAGCAACTGTTAGAGGAGGGGTTACGGACATTTTTCCGTAATGAGTATCAGCTGATTTTTCTGCCAACAGATTATCGGGGGAGAGAAGTTGATCTTCTGATTTCGACAAGTAAAGTCCACCGCAAACCATGGGCGGATCTTGACTATTTTATTGTGACCGAAGAACTAAAATTAATTGATTACATCCAACTATCTCAAAAATTTGAAATGATTCAAAAACAAAAACTATTAAAACAATAACAAAGAAGGAGAAAAAAGATGACATTTGAAGAAATTTTACCAGAATTGAAAAAAGGTGCAAAGATTATTCGTAAAGGATGGAGTGGATTTGAACTTTACGTTGTTCTCGTATCCGATGATGAATTTGATGGCTGTCCGGTGACACCGTACTTATTGATCAAAACAAGTGACGAAGGTTTTTCCAGCTTCGCTCCTACAGTTTGTGATATTTTAGCAGATGATTGGGCGATCGTAGAATGAAAAATCAGTATCCAGATCTAGCTAAACAGGTTGTATTTATCACAGGAGCTGCTTCTGGAATTGGTGCTGCGCAAGCCCGAGCGTTTCTTGAACAAGATGCTTTTGTATTTGGATTAGATCAAAAGTTCGGTAAGATGGAAGAACTTTCTTTGCGGTTTCCTGAAACTTTTGCCTACGCACTAGGTGATGTTCGACAAATGAAGGAACTCCAACAAGCGGTATCGAAATGCCAGGATCGTTTTGGTGAAGTTACGATTTTACTGAATACAGCGGGGATATTGGATGCCTACAAACCCTTGATGGAAACTGACGAATCGCTGTGGGATCTGATTTATGAGACGAATGTGAAAAGCATGTATCAGCTGACAAAAATCATCCTTCCTGATATGATCTGCCAAAAAAGCGGAACGATCATCAATATGACTTCGATTGCTGGCTTGATTGCTGGTGGAGGTGGGATCGCTTATACAAGCGCGAAACATGCGATTGTCGGATTTACCAAACAACTCGCTCTGGATTACGCAGGACAGGGTATCCGAGTAAAAGGAATTGCTCCAGGAGCCATCCAAACACCAATGAATGCGGCTGATTTTGAAGGGAAAGGTGAGATGGCAGAGTGGGTGGCAAATGAAACACCAGTCAAGCGATGGGCACAGCCGGAAGAAGTAGCTGAGCTGACGTTATTTCTTGCCTCTCCTCAAGCAAGCTACATACAAGGAACGATCATCCCAATCGACGGCGGATGGTTGTTAAAATAACCTTGTGTTTTTTTCAAGCTTCTATATGATAAAACTAAAGAGAGAAACAACGGTTGATGATAAAAAAAGTCGATGACTGTTCCCGACATTCGATGCCGAACAACCAGTTCAAAAAATTCTTTTTAATAATCGTTAATATTCGAAACTAAGCGGCTTTTCACGACCTTTTGATATAAACGGTGTTCAAAAGCTTGCAACTGCGGTAACAAGTCCAGCCAAATGAAAAATATGAGGAGCTATTTTTATTTGACTGTTCTTATTACTTGTTGCAGGGCAGCTTTTTCACTACCTTCTGCGGCACTTCAGTTGGAATTTTCTTCCCATCCTTTGGTCGCAGTCATTACCAAGATAAAATTATCTTGCAAAGGAGAAATAGAACATGGAAAAAAATAATACCCGTTCAGCCAAACGCTGGACAACGACAGATGTGACTCGGATGGCGCTAGTCACTGGTTTATATGTGGCAGTGACGCTGGTTTTGTCTGTCTTTAGCTTTGGAATGATTCAGATTCGTCTCTCGGAGATGTTCAACTATCTGTCCTTGTATAACAAAAGATACATCGTCGCGGTAACAGCGGGAGTAGCTTTGGCTAATATTGCTTCTCCTCTTGGACTGATAGATGTTGTAGTAGGAAGCGTCAGCACGCTGCTTGTATTGCTTACCAACTATAAAATCACTAGTCGCATCAAAAACATGAAAATCAAAATGGCTGTGACAGCATGCGTATTTGCTTTTTCCATGTTTACAGTAGCTGGTCAGCTAACGATTTTATATCAACTACCTTTTTTCTTGAATTGGTGGGTGATTGCTTTAGGAGAATTGGCATCAATGATTATCGGTGGGATAATTATTTATTGGATCGGTAAAAAAGTGGATTTGTCAAAATAAAGATCTGTTTAATTTAATATATGGCAGCGTGGAAGAGACTTTGAGTCTCTTCTTCCATGCTGCTTTTTTGATTAATTTGTATGAAGAAATCGATTTAGCCGTTTTTTCATCAAGATACCGATATAAGCTGCTCCAGTTGCCTTGATTGCTTCCGGCAGTAAAAACGGCAGTAGTCCACTGGCAAATGCAGTTGTAAAAGTAAGATCACCACTTATTTTCAGCCAGATCGTTCCGCAGATCAATGCAGCAAGAGAGCCCATTAGATTGGCAAAGATTGCATATAAGTAATGAGCATCCGTTCTTTCGATCATCCAACCAGTTATCCACGTTTGTAAGAGAAATCCAATCAAATATCCGCCAGTTGGCCCAAATAAAACAGCTATACCTCCAGTCATCCCTGAAAATACAGGAAGACCAATCAAGCCAAGTAAAAGATAAACTGCAACAGATATCAATCCTAGTTTTCTTCCGAGAAAAGTTGCTGTTAATCCAATAGCAAATGTTTGCCCTGTCAAAGGAACCAAACCAAAAGGAATGGTCATCTGAGAAAGGACAGAAATAATCGCGGCAAATTCCGCAGCAAGTATCAATTCTTTCAACGTTCGGTTCATAATGTCCTCTTTTCGTTAACTTAATATTTTTATTTGGTTAACGAAATTGTAAAACAAAGTGATTGCTTTGTAAATAGAAAATATAAAAAAAGACCAGCTATCCAATAGATAGCGGTCTTTTTCAAGAAAGCTTTTGAAATTATAAGCTTTGGTTGTAGTATTCAACGACAAGAGCTTCGTCGATTTCTGGATATAGTTCGTCACGTTCTGGTAAACGAGTCAATGAACCTTCCAATTTTTCAGCGTCAAAGCTTACGAATGCTGGGCGTCCAACAGTTGCTTCTACAGCTTCTTTTACTGTTACGATGTTTTGTGATTTTTCACGAACTGAGATAACTTGACCCACTTCTACGTGGTATGAAGGGATATCAACGCGTTTGCCATCAACTAAAATGTGACCATGGTTAACTAATTGACGTGCTTGACGACGAGTCGTTGCAAGTCCTAAACGGTAAACAACATTGTCTAAACGTTGTTCTAGTAAGATCATGAAGTTAACACCATGTTTACCTTCTTTGATTTTGCTAGCTTTTACGAACAAGTTACGGAATTGACGTTCGTTCATTCCGTACATGTGACGAAGTTTTTGTTTTTCAGTTAATTGCATGCCGTATTCTGATTGTTTGCCACGGCTGTTAGGTCCATGTTGACCTGGTGCGTAAGGGCGACGTGCTAATTCTTTTCCTGTGCCTGACAATGAGATGCCTAAGCGACGAGAAATTTTCCATGATGGTCCTGTATAACGAGACATTAAAATTTCCTCCAATGAATATAAGTTTTTGGAGTAAAATAATCCGTTGAAAAATTCATAATCATATAGTTTGTTCTTCAATCTTCACCTTTGCAGCCGCGGTTACACAATCGAACCCGAGACGGGGCAACAAACTAGGGATGAGTTATTATTTTTCTGCTGCATTATTTTACACAAACTACAGTATATGATAGATCATCCATAAATGTCAAGATAATTAGTACATAAAAACGCTTTACAAACCTAGGCTGTCTTTATAAAATGAGAGGGTATGTGCAAATGGAAAAAAGCGAAGGAAGTTTAAGGAGAAAATCAATGAATCCGGTATCACCATTATTTGAGAAAATCGATGCTTCAATTGAAAAGAAGGCGAATCTTTTTGAAAACAGCTTTTCACGTTACGCTGTTCGAGCGGTTCTCGCCTGTTTGTTTTTGACTTTAGGAACGGCTGTGGCATTTGCGATCGCGATGAAGGGGGAAGATATCGCGCATGGTCTAGGAAAGATTTTATACGCATTTATGTTCAGCTGGGGTCTGGTCATGATTCTATACATGAACGCCGAATTAGGAACATCGAATATGCTTTATATGACCGTGGGTGTTTTTCGGCAGAGACTTGCTTTAAGTAAGGCAGCCAAGATTCTATTTGCCTGTATTTTTTTCAATATGATTGGCGGTATGTTATGTGGATTTCTTATTTCTATGACTACGCCATTTCAAGATTTAACGTTGGACAACTTTATGTTAGAATCAATAGCAGTAAAACTAGCAAAACCTGCAGCAACGATTTTGGTGGAAGGGATGTTTGCGAATATCGTTGTCAATACCGCTGTACTGATCAGCATGCGGATGAAAGAGGATGCCGGGAAAGTGATCACAGTCGTATTCATCATTTTCATTTTTGCTTTTTTAGGATATGAACACGTGATAGCGAATTTTCTTGCCTTTACGCTTGCTTACTTTGCTTCTCACGGACAGATGGATGGAATGACAGTCAGCAATGTGTTACATAATTTGTTTTTTGCTTTGGCAGGAAATTATATTGGTGGCGGTTTAGTAATGGGACTGGGATATGCTTGGCTGAATCAGTCAAAATCATCCTATGTGGACTAAAAAGTCGTTCATTAAAGGGGAAGTGCCATGGAAGTTTTAATTTTTCCAAAAAATGAGGAAAAAGCGTTACAAATGGAAAAGTACATGAAAAATCTTTTTTCCTTTGCTGGAGTACCTAAGCCGGAACGCGCTCTTTTACAACAACCGTTACTGGATGAGAGCAAAAATTTATCTATTTCTGAAGTTTTAGCTTTTGTTTATTATTATTATTATGAACAAATCGAAAGAGAGTATCAGTATGTAGCAATCGATTTAGTCCAGAAAAACATCAAACGGCTTACATTTGAAGACTTAGTCGTATTGTTGCCACTAGTTCAGAAAAAAGAATGGTGGGACAGCATCGACTCTTGGAGAAAAGTATACAGCACATGGTGTAAAGCCTACCCAGAGCAGCGTGAAGAAGTCTTTCAATTGTTTGAAAAAAAGGAAGATTTTTGGCTACGTCGAATAGCAATCACGTTGCAATTAGGTTATAAACAGCAAACAGACACAGGACTATTGATCCGAGCAATAGACGAAGATCGTCAAACAAAGGAATTCTTTATCCAAAAAGCAATTGGTTGGGCATTACGCGATTACAGTAAGACCGATGCCGATTGGGTAAAAAGACAGCTGACAACAGATTTGAGTAAGTTAGCTGTTCGAGAGGCAAGTAAGTATTTATAAGAAAGCGAGACGACAAGAGATGAGACGCAAATTATTTGCTTTTGATATTGATGGAACGTTGTTAGATTCAAACAAACAAGCTTTAGATAGCACGAGAGAAGCATTGGAAAAATTACGCAAAGCCGGTCATCTGGTCACGATTGCTACAGGGCGGAGCCGATTTCATGCGCAAGAGATCATTCGCGATCTTGATTTTACGAACTACATTTTATGTAATGGAGCGGCCGGTTTTTTAGACCATGAACAAGTATATAAGAATTTACTAGATCGCGACCAGTTGGATGCGTTCGTTCAAGAAGCGCATCATGAGCAGATCGATACAGCTTTTGTCAGCTTAGACAATATCAAGCGTTCTTCTTCCAATGATGTAACGGTGATGGAAGAAGCGATGCATTCTTTCGGTGCTGTCTTGCCTGAATTAGATCAGTTTTTTGCAGAGGAACAAGAAATATACCAAGCGTTAGCATTTTTCGATCAAACATATGATGGGAAGTTCTCTTCATATGATAAAATTCGATTTGTCCGCTGGCATGAGAACAGTGTAGATGTCGTACCTAAAAATGGTTCTAAAGCAGCGACAATTCTGCACTTAGCAGAACAAGTAGGCATCCCTCATGAAGACATCATCAGCTTTGGCGATGGACAAAACGACCGTGAAATGTTGCGTATGTCAGGAATTGGGATAGCTATGGGGAATGCTGTGCCAGAAGTACAAGCAGAAGCTAAGATGGTCACTGATACAAACGATCAGGATGGAATTTGGAAGGCATTGAAAGAGTTAAGCGTGATTTAAAAGAGGTTGTGAAAAAGCTGTTCTGCATCAAGTAATAAGCCCAGCCAAACAAAAATAGCTCCTCCTATTTTTCGTTTTTCTGGGCTTATTACTTGATGCAAGCTTTTGAACACCGTTTAAGGAAGAGGTCGTGACAGAAGTGGTCAGTTTCAAGAAATAAGAAGGGATTTACGAAAATTGCTTCTCAAATTTTTGTAAAATTACGGCTTATTTCTGAAGAAGTAGATGAAACAACGTTTATTCGGGAAATGGGACTGTGACAAGATGTTTGTCACAGTCCCATTTTTTTATTTTATTTTTCAAAACTAAGAAATACCAGGAAAGAGTTCCTTTTGTTTGACCTTTTCTTTCTTATTGAAAACAACTATAATATAGAGTGATGTTAAAAGAGAAGAGGAATTTAGTGTGCGGGTATTGTTTATTGGTGATGTAGTAGGTTCAATGGGACGAGAGATGATTACTGAATATCTTCCTAGATTGAAGAAGAAGTACCGTCCGCAAGTAACGATTGTAAATGGTGAGAATGCCGCTTCTGGACGTGGAATCACAGAAAAAATCTATAAAAAATTTTTGCAAGACGGCGTAGATGTCGTGACGATGGGGAATCATACGTGGGACAACCGCGGAATCTTTGAGTTTGTAAATGAAGCTAAAAAGATGGTTCGTCCGGCAAATTTTCCGGAAGGGACGCCTGGACAAGGGATGGTCTTTGTCAAAGTGAACCAAGTCGAACTGGCAGTGATCAACATGCAGGCTCGTTCTTTTATGGTGGACTTGGATGATCCTTTTCGTAAAATGAATGAGCTGGTAGAAGAAGCCAGAAAACGTACGCCGATCATTTTTGTAGATTTTCATGGAGAAACAACAAGTGAAAAACAAGCAATGGGCTGGTTTTTAGATGGGAAAGTTTCAGCAGTGGTCGGTACACATACACACGTTCAGACAAATGATGCGCGAATTTTGCCAAGAGGAACAGCGTATCTGACAGACGTTGGGATGACAGGTCCCTATGATGGTATTTTGGGTATGCGCAGAGAACCTGTAATCGAAAAGTTTCTGACCGCATTACCAAAACGTTTTGAAGTTGTGGAACAAGGCCGATCGATTTTAAGCGGCTGTATCTTGGAATTGGATGATACGACAGGTCATGCAAAAGAAATCCAGCTGATTCAGATCAACGATGATCGACCGTTCATGGAGTAGAAAGAGAGGCAGTTTTTTGCAGCAGGAGCCGGAAATTCAAAAAGAAGTAAGGAAACTAACAAAACTTTTAAGAGAGAATGAAACGATCATTCGCTACAAAGAACTTGAAGAAAAGATCCAGCAAAACCAGTATTTAGCTGAGTTGAGAGAAAAAATCAAACAAGCGCAAAAAGATGCTGTTCATTTTGCCCACTATGACAAACCAGCAGCAGAACAAGAAGCAATCAAACAAGCGGATCAATTCATGCAAGAATTTGATCAGCATCCGCTTGTTGTAGCTTATAGAAAACAGCTGTTGGAAGCAGATGATCTGCTTCATCATTTAACAACTATGATACAAGAAGAAATCAATGGACAAATAGAGGAGGAAAAACATGCCTCAAAAAACTAAAAATACTCCTATGATGGAACAATATCTAAGCATCAAGGCCCAATACCAAGATGCTTTTTTGTTCTATCGTTTAGGAGACTTTTATGAACTATTTTACGAAGATGCGATCAAAGCGTCACAGCTTTTGGAATTAACGTTGACGAGCAGAAATCGAAATGCAGAAGAACCTATTCCTATGTGCGGTGTACCTCACCATGCAGCACAAGGATATATCGATGCCTTGATTGAAAAAGGCTATAAAGTAGCGATTTGCGAGCAGGTAGAAGATCCAAAGACGACTAAAGGGATGGTCAAGCGCGAAGTGATCCAGCTAGTCACTCCTGGTACAGTCATGGACAGCAAAGGATTGTCGGCAAAAGACAACAATTTTTTAACAGCTGTAGTTAGTCAAGGAAATGAATTTGGCTTTGCTTATGCCGATTTAAGTACGGGAGAATTGAAGACGGCTCGGTTGCATGATGAAGAAGCTGTTTTAAATGAAGCCTCTGCATTGCAGACAAAAGAACTCGTATTAGGCAGTGAGATCACTGATACCCTTCGTGAACAGCTAAGCGGGCGTTTAGGGCTAGTCTTTTCTCAACAAAATGAGATGGAAGAAAACGCGGAATTTAGCTTTTTGACAAGCGAACTAGTCGATCCGCTGGAAAAAGAAGCAACCGGCAAACTATTGACTTATTTATCGGTGACACAAAAGCGGAGTTTAGCTCATATCCAAAAAGCAGTAGAATACCAACCAGATCATTTTTTGAAAATGGATTATTATTCAAAATTCAACCTAGAATTAAGCCAATCTATTCGGACTGGGAAAAAGCACGGCACTCTTCTATGGTTGTTAGATGAAACAAAAACAGCAATGGGTGGCCGTTTACTAAAACAATGGCTAGACCGTCCGCTTATCCAGGCAAAACAAATTAAAGCAAGACAAGAAATGGTCGCTTCTTTGCTAGACAGCTATTTTGAACGTATCGATTTGCAGTCAGCATTAACGAAAGTCTATGATCTGGAACGCCTAGCAGGTCGAGTAGCTTTCGGTAATGTCAATGGGCGAGACTTGATCCAGCTGAAAACTTCTTTAGAACAAGTGCCAATGATCAGAGGGTTGATTGAAGGAATCGATCAAGGTCAATGGCAAATTCTGCTTTCAGAAATGCAGCCGATGGACCATCTCGTCCAATTGATCGACCAAGCTATCCAAGATGATCCGCCGTTACAAATAACGGAAGGAAACATCATCAAAGATGGATTCAATGAGCAGCTCGATATGTACCGTTCTGCTATGAGAAACGGAAAGAAATGGTTGGCAGAACTTGAAGCAAAAGAGCGTCAAGAAACAGGAATCAAGAACTTAAAAATCGGATTTAACCGCGTTTTCGGTTATTATATAGAAATTACAAAAGCAAATCTTGGAAATGCAGAACTGGAGAAGTATGAACGAAAACAAACTTTAGCAAATGCAGAGCGTTTCATCACACCAGAACTAAAAGAATTGGAGACACAAATCCTCGAAGCAGAAGAAAAATCTGTTGATTTAGAATATCATTTGTTTTTAGCTGTGAGAGAAGAAGTCAAAAAGGCTATCCAGCCGCTACAAGTACTTGCAAAAGCAATCAGTGCAGTAGATGTGCTACAAAGTTTTGCAACGATCAGCGAACGCTATCAGTATGTTCGACCAGAACTTGTCAGTGACAAGCATCAGCTTCTGATCAAAGACGGACGACATCCTGTAGTAGAAAAAGTATTAGGACATCAGGAATATATCCCTAACAGCGTAGAAATGGCAGAAGACGAAATGATCTTGCTGATTACAGGACCGAATATGTCTGGTAAAAGTACGTATATGCGACAGTTGGCATTAACTGTTCTGATGGCGCAAATGGGCTGTTTCGTTCCGGCAAAACAAGCAGTTTTACCTATTTTTGATCGGATTTTTACCCGAATCGGTGCAAGTGACGACTTAATTGCTGGACAAAGTACTTTTATGGTAGAGATGATGGAAGCCAATCAAGCCCTGCGTTATGCTACGCCAAACAGTTTGATTTTGTTTGACGAACTAGGGCGAGGAACAGCAACCTATGACGGAATGGCGTTGGCCCAAGCAATCATCGAGTATATCCATCGTCATGTACAAGCAAAAACACTCTTTTCTACTCATTATCATGAACTGACGGTACTTGAGAAAGAACTTCCGCAGCTTAAAAATGTCCATGTTGGAGCCGTTGAAAAAGACGGAGAAGTTGTCTTCTTGCATAAAATGATGGATGGACCTGCGGATAAAAGCTATGGCATACATGTGGCAAAGATCGCAGGATTGCCTTCCAATCTACTAGAACGAGCAGCAGATATCCTGCATACGCTAGAAAATGGTGATAACGGACACCATACTGTTCCAGCTGAAGTAGAAGAGAAAACTAAAACAGCCAAACAGGAGCAAATAAAACCACCTGCAGAAAAAGTAAATCAAGACCATATACAAGACCGTGTAAAAGAAGAAAACCAACAGCTTTCTTTATTCAGTGAATTATCCGAAAATGAAACAGAAGTCATTGAATCACTGAAGCAAATAAATTTACTAGAAATGACGCCAATGGATGCACTAAATACATTATATGAATTACAAAAACAACTGTAGGAAGAAGGCGGATATCGATGGCCAAAATCCAAGAATTATCTGAACGTTTAGCTAATCAGATCGCTGCGGGAGAAGTAGTGGAGCGACCAGCTTCCGTTGTGAAAGAATTAGTGGAAAATGCAATTGACGCCGGCAGTACTCAGATTGATATCTTAGTTGAAGAAGCGGGACTGCGGACGATCCAAGTGATTGATAACGGAGAAGGCATTTTGGCAGACGACGTAGAGAATGCCTTCAAGAGGCATGCGACAAGTAAGATCCATAATCGCGACGATCTTTTCCGCATACGAACGCTGGGCTTTCGAGGGGAAGCTTTGCCAAGTATTGCCTCTGTTTCTGAAATGACTCTGGAAACGGCGAATCAGGAAGAAAAACAAGGTACTTATCTTTCGCTCAAAGGCGGCGAGATCATGGAGCATCGGCCAGCACCTCTGCGTCAAGGAACGAAGATTACCGTCAGCAACCTGTTCTTCAATACACCAGCCCGCTTGAAATACGTGAAAACACTGCACACAGAATTAGCAAACATCGGGGACATCGTCAATCGTCTGGCATTAAGTCACCCATCAATCGCTTTTCGTTTAGTACATGATGGAAACAAAATGTTGGCAACTGCTGGAAATGGCGATCTGAAACAAACGATTGCGGGAATCTACGGATTATCTACCGCTAAAAAAATGTTGAAAATCGAAGGAAAAGATCTAGATTTTGAGTTATTTGGTTATGTTTCATTGCCAGAGGTGACTCGTGCCAGTCGGAATTACTTATCGACGATCATCAATGGAC
This sequence comes from Enterococcus sp. FR204, assembly GCF_031143325.1. NCBI lineage: Bacteria > Bacillati > Bacillota > Bacilli > Lactobacillales > Enterococcaceae > Enterococcus > Enterococcus sp. FR204. Next base: position 22,570 of record NZ_JAKZIW010000012.1, read on the forward strand.
GTTTTATCAAGAATTTTTCCTTAAATAAAGCAATCGTTGCAGGTTATGGGTCAAAATTAATGGTCGGTCGTTTCCCTATTGCTGTATTGGAAATCAAAATGGACCCGCTTTTAGTAGATGTAAATGTTCATCCTACGAAGCAGGAAGTCCGGCTGTCGAAGGAAAAAGAACTAACAGAGCTAATTAGTAACGCCATTCAAAAAGCATTGTCTCAAGAAAATCTGATCCCAAGTGCCGCGGATAATCTACGGTTCAAGAAAAAAGTACCAGATCAGCCTAAAACGGAACAAATCGAAATCGATTTGTCCTACGCTTTTGAAGAAGAAAAACCTAAAAAGCCAAGTAGTTTGAATTTTGACCGAAAGACAGGAACCTTTTTTGTAGAAGAACCAAAGAGCACATTTGTTGACAGATCTGTTGATAAGTCTGTGGAAAATGTTGAAAACTTTTCTGGTTTTTCTGAAGAAAACACCAGTTATCCAGAAAAAACAACGAAAACGGTGGATAAGTTTGGTGAAAATGTTGATAACTTTGTAGAAAAAACAGTGGAAAAATCTGAAAAGAAAGAAATTCCTACTGTGGATAACACGGAAGAAACAAATAAAGAACAGATAGATATATCCTTGGAAGAGGATGAACAGATTTACGAGGAAGAATTGACACTCCATCCTGAATTTGATTTCACTCAAGGAAACGACAAAACATTAGAACAAGCCATCAAGAAATTAGAAACGGAAAAACCAGTACAACGTTTTCCTCAGTTGGAATATTTTGGACAGATGCACGGAACGTATCTTTTTGCCCAAAGTAGCGATGGGTTGTACATCATTGATCAGCATGCTGCCCAAGAGCGCATTAAGTATGAATATTTCCGGGAAAAAATTGGGGAAGTATCTGATGATCTGCAAGAATTGCTTGTTCCATTTGTGTTAGACTATCCAAACAGTGATGCTTTGAAATTAAAAGAGCAAAAACACTTGCTAGAAGATGCAGGGATTTATTTAGAAGAATTTGGTCAAAACAGCTTTATTGTACGGGCCCATCCTACTTGGTATCCCAATGGAGAAGAAGAATCGATTATTCGGGAGATGATCGATATGCTGCTGACAACTGGAAGTGTGAGTGTAAAAAAATTCCGTGAAGCAACAGCAATCATGATGAGTTGCAAACGATCGATTAAAGCCAACCATTATTTGAATGAAGCACAAGCACGTGTGCTGCTGAAGGATCTGGCACGATGCGAAAATCCTTTCAATTGTCCCCATGGCCGTCCAGTATTGATTCACTTTACCAATTCGGATATGGAAAGGATGTTCAAACGAATCCAAGACCCGCATTAAGTCAAAGAGAAGAGGGAAAACATGAAGATTGTATTAGCATCCCAATCACCAAGAAGAAAAGAGTTATTGGCTCATATCGTTTCAGAATTCGAGATTGAACCTGCTGATATCGATGAAACGCCATTTCCAGACGAACAGCCCGTCGATTATGTTCGTAGAATGGCTGAAGAAAAAGCACGAACTGTCTGGGAACAAGATGAAAAAGAAGACCATTTAGTGATTGCCAGTGACACGACTGTTGTTCTCAATCAAGAGATCATGGGTAAACCAGAAGATCTGGCTGAGGCTGAATTCATGCTGAAAAAACTAAGCGGGGAAACACATACTGTATATACAGCTGTTGTTTTAAAAGCAAAGGAACGAGAAGAACGGATACTAGCAGAAGCACATGTCACTTTTTATCCTTTGACAGACGAAGAGATCAAACGCTACTTGGAGACGGGGGATTATGCGGATAAGGCAGGGGCATACGGCATCCAAAATGCTGCGAGTGTATTCGTCAAAGAAATTTCTGGAGATTATTACAGTATCGTAGGATTTCCGATTGGTGCTGTCAATCAGGCACTGAAAACATTCATTTAAACAAAAAAGCGGACTATCTGATTTTCGATTGAAAATCCATGATAGCCCGTTTTTTTTATTGAAAAGATTACTTATCTACTCTGACTAAGATTTTACTTCAGCTTTACCGACTGCTTCGCCCGGGCGAACAAGTCCTGATTGGTCAAGAGAAAGTCCTGCAACTTTTTCATTATTGGTCAAAGCAACAATAATGTCAGTTTTCTTGCCAGCTTGTTCTATTTCTGGCAAATCCATTTCAGCAATCAGGGTCTCTGGTGTGACAAGGTCTCCTTCTTTCACGAATACATTGAAAGGAACACCCTTTAGTTCAACAGTATCTAATCCCATGTGAACAAGTACTTCCAGCCCCTCATTAGAAAGAATACCAATGGCATGTTTTGTTTCAAAGACACTCGTCACTTTACCGTTTACTGGTGCATAGACTTTGCCGTTTGACGGTTCGACAGCATAACCGTCACCCATCATTTTTTGTGAGAAAACTGGGTCATTTACTTCAGTTATTTCCTTGATGGTCCCTGCAGCGACTGCGAATAATGTTTCTTTTGTTGCAACTGCCGTACCAGTTGCTGAAACAGGTTCGAAAGACTGTGGCGTTGCTGTTGCGCCATTTGCTGTTTGAAGTTGTACATCAGCAGCATTTTCAGGAACAGCAGGATCAATCTTATTCAAAATTCCCTGACGTCTAAAGATGATCGTCAAGCCAAATGGAATGATGACAGCAATGATCATTGCGATGATGAAAGGTACCCATGTTTCTGCTTGGATAGCTAGTATTCCTGGCAAACCACCTACTCCGATCGCGTTGGCTCGAACACCCATCAAGTTAGCAAACATGCCAGCTAATCCAGAGCCGACCATTGCAGCGACGAAAGGATAGACGTATTTCAAATTGATTCCGAACATAGCAGGTTCAGTTACGCCTAAGTAACAAGAAATCATTGCTGGAATCGAGATTTGTTCTTCTTTTTTATTCCCACGATGTAAGAAGATGATGGCTAAGACTGCAGAGCCTTGGGCGATATTTGATAAAGCAATCATCGGCCATAAATTCGTTGATCCGAAATCTGCAATCAGCTGCATATCGATGGCATTGGTCATATGGTGGAGACCAGTAATCACTAAAGGAGCATACAGGAATCCGAATACGGCACTAAACAACCAGCTGATAGAAGACGTCAATCCAGTATTTACGATATTTGAGATCCAGCTTCCGACTGTCCAGCCGATAGGACCTAAAATAACGTGTGCAGCTAAAACAGTTGGTAACAATGAAAACAATGGAACAAAAATCATCGAGATCGACTGAGGGATATATTTGCGGAAGAAGATTTCTAGATACGCTAACATAAACCCTGCCAGCATGGCTGGAATAACTTGCGCTTGATAACCAATCATCTGGACTTGAGCAAAACCAAAATCCCAAAATGGAATATCTGCTGCGGCTGTGGAAGCTACACTATAAGCATTTAATAATTGCGGAGAAACTAACGTAATTCCTAAAACGATTCCTAATATTTGTGTAGTACCCATCTTTTTTGCAATACTCCAAGTGATACCTACTGGAAGAAAATGGAAAATTGCTTCACCCGGTAACCACAAAAAGGCATTGACACCATTCCAAAACTTCGAGTGTTCAACGATTGTTCCACCAAGACTTTCAAACTGGATACCTTCAAGTACATTTCTGAATCCAAGGATCAATCCACCGACAATGATTGCAGGAATCAGTGGTGTAAAGATTTCTGCTAAAACGGCAATAGCACGTTGAACGGGATGAAGGTTTTGTTTTGCAGCTGCTTTTCCTTGTTCTTTGGAAACCCCTTCAACTCCAGATACTGCAACGAAGTCGTTATAAAAAGTAGAAACATCGTTTCCTATGATGACTTGGAACTGTCCTGCATTCGTGAACATCCCTTTTACGCTAGGTATATCTTCGATCGCTTTTTCGTCCGCTTTTCCTGGATCATTCAGGACAAAACGCATACGAGTCGCACAATGACTAACTGCAGCAATATTTTCTTTTCCGCCGATATCATGTAACAGCTTCTCGGCATCTGCTTGATATTTTGCCATATCAATAAACCCCTTTCTCTTAACTTGTCTATGCAAGTTGTTTCTTCATTTACTATACTTTTTTTCGGAGAGAATTGCAAGCGTTTTATTAAAAAGTACGAGAGAAAATGATATCGTTTTAAAAAGCTTAAAATAAGCTTTTCTTAAAAATAGGAACATTGAAATACAAAAAGAGCTGTAGTATAGTGAAGAAATGATGGAAGAACGAGTGAGGGAAAAAACATGAATAAGTTCAATGAAATTTTTTTAGATTTGGAACAGAAAATTTTAGCGAAAGAATATCCTCCGCATTCGCTTTTACCCAGTGAGAACCAATTGATCAAAATTTATGGTGTTTCACGAGAAACAATTAGAAAAGCGCTGAATCTTTTGACTACGGAAGGTTATATTCAAAAAAAACAAGGAAAAGGTTCGATCGTACTGGATCGGAATCGCTTCGACTTTCCTATTTCTGGATTGACTAGCTATAAAGAGCTACAGGAGACCCAACGTATTCCAAGTGAAACGATCATCCATACGTTAGAAGAAACAGAAGTGACAAAAGCATTGAACGAGATCACTGGCTGGGAGATCGGTGCGCCTGTTTGGCATTTGATACGCGAAAGAAAAATCAATGGCGAAGTAGTTATATTAGACACCGATTATCTATTAAAGGAAATCGTTCCTATTTTAACTCCAGCACAAGCACAAGGATCGATCTATGAATATTTTGAAAATGAGCTTTCTTTGACGATTGCTTACGCGCAAAAGGAGATCACAGTAGAAGAAGTAACGGAAATCATGAAAACAGCGATGGATCTTCACGATGACACTTATGCAGTAGTAGTCAGAAGCCTCGTTCATCTGGAAGATACCCGCTGTTTCGAGTATTCTGAGTCGGTTCACCGATTAGATAAATTCCGTTTCGTTGAGTTTGCCCGACGCCGAAAAGTGTAAATAGTTCAAAAGAAAGCAAATTGTTGGCATCTGTCCACTTTGGCGCTATGATAGGATCACAAAGGGGGCATTTTTAATGGATAAACCAATAAGACCAGAAAAAGAAGAACTGAAAGAAAAGTTATCACCCATGGCTTATGCAGTCACACAAGAAAATGCAACAGAACGACCATTTAGCGGGAAATATGATGATTTTTACGAAAAGGGGATCTATGTAGATATCGTCAGCGGTGAACCGTTATTCAGCTCTGCAGAAAAATATGATGCAGGTTGTGGCTGGCCATCATTCAGCAAACCAATAACGAAAAGACAAGTGCGCGAAAAAGCCGATTTTTCTCATGGCATGCATCGAATAGAAGTTCGAAGCAAAGAAGCAGATTCTCATCTCGGACATGTGTTTACCGATGGACCAGTAGATCAAGGTGGTCTACGTTACTGCATCAATTCTGCCTCACTGAAATTCATTCCATATGAAAAGATGGATGAATTAGGTTATGGGGAATTCAAATCACTTGTAGAATAATGGAAATACACAAAGAGCGGTACAATACGGGGATTTACTCGATCGTCCGCTCTTTTTTTATTCAAGCGATTGCTATTTGAAAGAAACGCTCCCCAGACTCCTTTTTTCACAAGGTGAAATGTGCTACAATAAAGGGAACGTATGTGTGCAAAAGAAAGAGGACTAGAATATGTATGAATATCTGACAGGTGTGGTTACCTTTATCAACCCCTATTACATAGTAGTAGAAACCAATGGTATCGGCTACCAGATCGCACTAGGAAATCCTTACCGCTACAGTAGCAAACTAAATCAAAAAATAAAAATTTATGTCCATCAGGTAATACGTGAAGATGCGCATCTTCTGTATGGATTTGATTCGCTAGAAGAAAAGCAACTGTTTTTGCGATTAGTAAGTGTTTCAGGAATCGGTCCGAAAAGTGCCCTTGCAATCATGGCAAGCGAAGACCACTCCGGTTTGATTCAAGCAGTAGAATCCAGTGATGTCACTTATTTGACGAAATTTCCAGGAGTAGGGAAAAAGACAGCACAACAAATGATCTTGGATCTAAAAGGAAAATTCGGTGAGCTGAGTATCGATACACCTTTTAGTCTATTTGATGAAGCAAACACAAAAGACGCTACAGCTCTATCTGAAGCAATGGAAGCTCTCTCGGCTCTTGGTTACAGTGATCGAGAAATCAAACGTGTAGAAAAACAATTAAAAGAAGTCGATAATCAGACAACGGATGAGTATCTACGCCAAGCACTCAAGCTAATGATGAAAAAATAAGGAGGAGACCAAATGACAGATGAATACTTGTTATCACCAGAATCTGGCGAAAATGAACTGAGTTTGGAAAAATCTCTTCGACCACAGCTGCTTTCTCAATATATCGGACAGAGAAAAGTCAAACAAGAACTTCAGATTTACATTGAAGCTGCCAGAAATCGGGAAGAACCTTTAGATCATGTTCTGTTGTACGGGCCTCCTGGATTAGGAAAAACGACGATGGCCATGGTCATTGCTAATGAGATGACCGTAAATATTCGTACGACGAGTGGCCCTGCTATCGAACGTCCGGGTGACTTAGTAGCAATCTTGAATGAACTGGAAGCAGGGGATGTCCTGTTTATCGATGAGATCCATCGATTACCTAGAGTGGTAGAAGAGATGCTTTATTCAGCTATGGAAGATTTCTATGTAGATATCATGGTAGGACAAGGGCCAACCGCACATCCGGTTCATTTCCCTCTTCCTCCCTTTACTTTGATTGGTGCGACGACACGGGCAGGTATGCTTTCTGCACCTTTACGAGATCGATTTGGCATCATTTCTCATATGGAATATTATGACGAACAGGATCTGCAGGAGATCGTTTTACGTTCTTCGGATATTTTTCAAACAGAGATCATTGAAGAAGGGGCATTGGAAATTGCTCGCCGATCACGAGGAACGCCTAGAATTGCTAATCGCTTGCTCAAACGGGTTCGTGATTTTGCGCAAGTCCAAGGAGACGGGAAAATCGATCGTCCTATAGCGGATCAGGCACTTACTTTGCTACAGGTCGATCAGGCTGGATTGGATTATGTTGACCAGAAATTGTTGCGAACAATGATCGAGTTATATGGCGGCGGACCAGTAGGGTTAAGTACGCTTTCAGTAAACATAGGAGAAGAGCGTGAGACGGTAGAAGATATGTATGAACCGTATCTGATCCAAAAAGGATTTTTAAAGCGTACACCTAGAGGGCGAATTGCTACTGCTTATGCCTATGAACATTTTGGTTACGACTATCATATATGATTTTTGCTTTTAGATTGGAGGAAAATGAATGAGTGATACAACACGTACGAAACAATTGATCAAAAACGTATTGATTGATTTGTGCCAAACGCAATCTTTTCGAAAAATCAGCGTCCAAAAAATCGCAAATGAAGCAAAAATCAATCGACAAACATTTTATTATCATTTTACAGATAAATACGATTTGCTTCGTTGGGTCTATTGTGAGGATGCATTGCATTATTTAGATCCACAATGTCTTTCACTTGATAATTGGGAAGAGCAAGCATTGAAAATGCTGAAAGCAATTGCTGAGAAGAAAGAATTTTATGCAAATACTGTGCTTTCTGACCCAGAAATTTTACAAAAAGAGTTTTCTCAACTGATCCAAAAATCATTTATCAAGATTTTTGAACAAATGGATGAAGAAAGACAACTTTCTGCAAGAGACAAACTATTTTATGCTCGTTTTTTTTCTTACGGTTGCAGTGGTGTATTAGTCAATTGGATCACGAATGAATATGAAGAAACACCGATGGAAATCGCTATGCAGCTTTTCCGTTTAGCCAAGGATACGGAATTATATTCTTATCGTCTTTATGCAAAAGAAGAGTTGGAAGAACAGTAATAGAAAAATTTTTTGTTGGAAAAGCAATGATCGCTAAAAGGAGATGGGGAAATGACAAAAATTTTATTTGTTTGTTTGGGAAATATTTGCCGTTCACCGATGGCAGAAGGCTTGCTGAGAAAACGAATAGCATTAGAAGGAAGGGAAGCAGAATTTTTTGTGGATTCTGCTGCTACAAGCACGTATGAAGTTGGAAAGACACCGCACCCTGGAACGAAAAAAATATTAAACCAAGAAAAAGTAGATATGACGAATATGGTTGCTCGGCAAATCACACCCCACGATTTTGAAACTTTTGATTGGATCATTGGCATGGATCAAGAAAATGTAGAAGAACTGAAACGAAGAGCACCACGCTCAGCGCAGGGGAAAATCCATTTGTTTTTAAGTAGCATTCCTGGAAAAGAAAAAGAAAATGTTCCCGACCCATACTATACCAATAACTTTGATGAGACATATCACTGGATCACAGAAGGCCTGGATCATTGGTGGAATATTTGGATTGACGGAAATAAAATAACAAACAATTTGTAAAGTTAACGTTTTCTTTTTAAGGCGATGTTAGAGCATTTCCTTGTTTTTTTGTAAAATGTTAGGTAAAATAAAATTAATTAAGTAACACTTTCTTAGCTAAAGGAGGAGTGCATTCGATGAACGAAGAGACAGTATCGCCAATGAAGAAGCTTACGAAGTTAGTTACTCATACTTCGTATCAACTTTTTGATTCTTTTGTAAATGACACTGAAGAACATGCTAAGAATGTACGATTGCAAGGAAAGTTTATTCTTGAGCTGCAAAAAGCTGCTACTGAACATAGTCTAGTTATCTTACAAGTAAGAGCGAATCGTTTGAGTAGCAAGTATGAAACGATCTCAGGCTGGGTGGCGACAAAAACGGTCGAAAAAGACCGAGTGATGATCCGCCTACAAAACGAAGAGCAGCAGACCCGGATGGTTCCTGTAGAACAAATTGAAAAAATAACAATCCTTTCACCAGCAGGGGAACAGGAACGGTTATCAAAATAATTTATACCAGATAGAAAAGCACGTATGAGCTTGTACCATCAATCATTACTAATCAAAAATAACCGAATGCTTTAAGCTGATATCAGTAAAACGGAACGTTTTAGGATGAGTATCACAGCATGACAGCATTGGGTTGATTAGTTGAATCGATTGAATGGTACAAGTTTTTTTGATAAAAAAAGGTCCTGCTAGCCGGGGAGCTAGCAGGATAAGGAGTTAAAAATGAAAAAGTGTTGTTAGGGTTGTTTGTTGGTATGCTTATATAATAGTCACTAGTTGTGAATATTTTGTGACGAAAGTTTTCGAAAGTTGTTAAGTTTTTTTGCGAAAACTATTTTTATATCATATATATGTCTAAAATCTATATTATAAAAGAAATGTTGTTCGATCAGCTACTCTTCGGTATTAGTTCAAAACAAAACGGCAAAGTATATGGAGCTACTTTGCCGTTTTGTTTCTCTAATACTCAGGTCAGTTCATAGACGCTCAATAAACGGTGTTCAAAAGTCAGTTTCTCGATATTAAGTCAAATTTATGCAAAAATGTGAGAAGCCATTTTCACAAAATATTTCTTAATACTCGAAACTAAGCGGCTTTTTCACGACCTCTCAATAAACGGTGTTCAAAAGCCAGTTTCTCGGTATTAAGTCAAATTTATGCAAAAATGTGAGAAGCCATTTTCACAAAATATTTCTTAATACTCGAAACTAAGCGGCTTTTTCACGACCTCTCAATAAAGAGTGTTCAAGAGACAGCCTATCGGCAATAAGGCACAATTTTGTAAAATATGAGAAGCTATTTTTCAAAATTACTTTTTATTGCTCAAGGCTGAACGTCTCTTTCACAACCTCTTTTATCAATCTGCTACTTTTTCTTTCTTAGCGAAACTCCAAATCAGTCCGATAACAAAACCGATAACTGCTGGTACGATCCACCCCATCCCCAATTTGAAAAACGGCAAGTAGCTTTCCGCAACATGTAAAAGATTTTGAACAATAGGTGTTTGTTTGATAGTTTCTGGGCAAGCGTTCAACCCATCAAAAATCGAAGCAATCAATGTAAAATAAGTAGTCATTCGATAAACAGCCGTACGCTGCTTAAACAAAGGACCAACTAACACTAGTAAAATCAGTGTCATTGCTAATGGATAGATGAACATCAAAACAGGCAACGAAAATTGAATGATATTCGTCAAGCCTACGTTTGCCGCTAAACAAGGAAGGATACTAGCAAGTGCAACAAAGAATGCGTAATTTCTTTGTGGAAACAAATCTGTGAATGTTTCTGCAAAAGCTGTAATCAAACCAATACCGGTCTTCAAACAAGCTAATATAACGATAAATGCTAATAAGATACTGCCATAAGTACCTAAATAATGATCAGCAATCTGAGCCAGCGTGATCCCGCCATTTTCACTTAGAGCAAAGCTACCTAAGCTCATAGCACCTAAATAAGCGAGCAAAGTATAAATGATTCCCATCAATATAATGCTGATCGCACCAGATTTGATCGTGTCTTTAGCGATTTCAGCAGGTTTTGTTACACCCATGTTTTGGATTGTTGTGACAATGATGATCCCAAATGCTAAAGCAGCAAGCGCATCTAATGTGTTATATCCTTGAGTAAACCCTGTGAAAAAAGCATGCTCTTGATAATTTGGCTGAATAGGCGCTTGATTTACAGAACCTAGTGGATTCAAAAAAGCAAGGAGAAGCAAAGCACCTAATAAAACCAAAAATGCAGGATTCAGGAACTTTCCAACATAATCTAATATCTTTGTCGGTTTTCTTGAAAACCACCAAGCCAGCACAAAAAATACAATACTGAAAATTGCTAGATATAGCGTCTGTCTGCTAGGATCGATAAATGGTGCTAAACCAATCTCGAAAGATGTGGTTGCAAGGCGAGGTAAAGCAAAAAACGGTCCGATAACTAAGTAAAGCAAGATGGTAAAAACCATCGCATATGTTTGATTTATCCGTTTTGCTAATTCATATACACCTGAGCTTTTCGATACACCAATGGCAATCACCCCTAAGAAGGGAAGACCGATACCGGTAACCAAGAAACCTAGATTCGCCCAAAAGGTAGCAGCGCCTGCTTCTTGACCCAAATGAACGGGAAAGATAAGATTTCCAGCACCAAAAAATAGACCGAAAAGCATGGAGCCTATAAAAAGATAGTCTTTAAATGATAATTTTTTTGTCATACATAACTCCTTTACGGTTTTTTTAAAAGTAACAAAATTTCGAAAAATATGCAACAATTTTCAGAAAATTTCCTATATAAAACGATGGTTATTTAATAACGTAAGTGATAAAATAAAAGCGCTGAATCATCTGAGGAGGAATCATCGTGACAAAGTCGAGATTAGAAGCATTTACTGATGGAGTGGTAGCCATTGTTTTGACTGTTCTTGTATTAGAGATCAAGATCCCTAATCCATCTAGCTTTCATTCTTTATGGGTCATCCGAAATACATTATTAGCTTATACCATCAGCTTTATATTTGTTGCGGTGATCTGGGTGAACCATCATCGTATATTTCAGATGGCAGAACGAATTAATTACCGAATGGTCTGGTCGAATATCTTTTGGCTCTTCTGGCTGACTTTATGTCCTTCTGTTACTAGTTGGGTCGGGCGTAACCCTGAAGCTTTTTGGCCTGAGATGGCTTATGTCTTAGTATACACGATGTGGAGTTTTTCTTTTGGTATCTTGATGAGGCAAATCATGAAAGCAAATAAACCAGATTCCCATGTCGTGAGAGTTTTGTCAAAGGACCGTCGAAGTCTTATCTCCATAATGATTAACTTATGCTTGATTGCCGGTGTCTTTTTTGTACCGTTGATCGGGTTATTCGGACGTTTTTTGTATCTGGTATTTGGATTTTTTCCTATAAAAAAGCAGATGCCTATTATCAGCGGTTGTTTCCGGGAAAATAGAAAAGAGGCTGGGACAGAAGCTTTTAACTCCAAGAAATAAGTCGAAATTTCACAAAAATTTAAGAAGCAATTTTCGTAAATTCCTTCTTATTTCTCGAAGCTGACCACTTCTGTCACAACTACTTTCTTACTTCTTACGTTCATATTTCATATGATAGATCAGTAATAGAAGCAAGAACCACACAGGTGTTAGTAATAAAGCGATTCTCGTATCTTTTCCTAGGAACAAGACGACACACACAAAGGCCATGTAAAGAAATACCAGATAATTACTAAATGGGTACAACGGCATTTTAAATGAATGAGCTTTTTTGCCGAGGATACTTTTACGATATTTCATGTGCGTGTAGACAAGCATACTCCAGATAAACAAGAAACAAGTAGTGGCAATACTGCTTACTAGTGTGAATACTTCACTAGGCATCACGTAATTCAAGATAACAGAAATGAAAATGACGATAGTAGAAAATGTCAAAGCATTCCCTGGCACATGATGTGTTGTTAACTTTTTGAATTTTTTAGGGGCACTGCCTTCTTGCGCTAAAGAACGAAGCATACGTCCTGTACTATATATTGCACTGTTGCAGGCAGAAGCTGCTGCACTTAATACGACTAAATTGATCAAGGAAGCAGCAATCGTGATCCCAATTTCCGAAAATACTTCTACAAATGGACTGTTATCTGGATTCAAGCTGTTCCATGGATAGATTGCCATAATGACAAAAAGAGATCCTAAGTAAAATAAGATGATCCTGATAGGAATATTATTGATAGCTTCCGGCAACACTTTTTCAGGATTTTCTGTTTCTCCAGCGACTAATCCAACTAATTCTATCCCAGCAAAAGCAAAGGTTACCATTTGGAAAGCTAAGATAAATCCTTTTGCACCAGTTGGAAAGAATCCGCCATGAGACCATAGATTCGTGATACTGGCTGTGCCAATATCTGTCGTATAGTGGGTGAGGATCATATAAGCTCCTACGAGGATAAAGGCAATGATCGCTACAACTTTGATCAATGCAAACCAAAACTCTAACTCACCAAACAATGAGACAGCCACCATATTCAAGCAAAGAAGAAGACCTAATGCAATCAGTTCAGGAAGCCACTGAGGAACACCAGGCGCCCAGTAGCGTACATACATTCCGATGGCTGTTAAATCGGCCATTGCAATCGATACCCAGCAGAACCAATACGTCCAGCCAGTGATGAAAGCCGCTTTTTTGCCAAGATATTCTGCAACAAAATCCAGAAAAGAATGGTTATTGGTGTTTGATAACAGAAGTTCGCCTAACGCACGCATAATGAAAAAACAGATGCATCCAGTAATAAGATAGGCGAGCAATATTGAAGGGCCAGCTAGCTGGATAGACTTTCCAGAACCTAAAAACAACCCCGTTCCAATCGCTCCGCCAATAGAAATCAGTTGGACATGTCTATTTTTCAGTCCACGCTGCAGTTCTTGCTCTTCATTCATTTTTAAATCATCCTAACTAAAAAAGTTTAATTACTTCCATATTAAGAGAGTTTTCTGAAAAACACAACTAAGATTCCAAAATTTTCAGAAATTTACCTTTTATGAGTAATTCATAAAAAAGAACTGCGGCAAACACCGCAGCTCTTTGTCCCAATCAGCTATTGATCCTAAGCATTTAAAATACGTGAAAGGAATTCTTTTGTACGTTCTTCTTTCGGATGGACAAAGATATCTTCTGGTGTACCTTCTTCTGCAATCACACCCTTATCCATAAAAATGACACGGTCAGATACATCTTTTGCAAATTCCATCTCATGCGTCACGATAAGCATTGTCAAGCCAGTATGTGCTAAGTCTTTGATCGTATTAAGCACTTCGCCAACCATTTCAGGGTCTAACGCCGAAGTAGGTTCGTCGAATAGCAATACATCTGGATTCATTGATAATGCCCGAGCAATTGCGACACGCTGTTTCTGTCCACCAGATAATTGTGCTGGTTTGGCTTCGATATAACGATCCATACCAACTTTTTCCAGATTTTCAATTGCTACTTTTTTAGCAGTTTCTTTATCACGTTTCAGGACAGTTGTTTGACCAGACATACAGTTTTCCAAGACATTCATATTGTTGAACAGGTTGAAGGATTGGAAAACCATACCTAGATTCGTTCGATATTTAGGTAAATTATATTTAGGAGCTGATACATTTTCTCCATTATAAATGATCTCGCCGCCTGTTGGTTTTTCCAGTAAATTGATACAGCGCAAGAAAGTAGATTTACCAGAACCGGAAGAACCGATGATCGTCACAACTTCACCTTTATTGACTGTTACGCTGATATCTTTCAATACTTCATTTTCACCGAAGCTTTTTCTTAGATGATTGATTTCAATAATTTTTTCATTCATGATTCTTCCTCCTTATTCCTGCAAATTTGAATTGTCGATTTCTTCAAGCTTGGTATAAGCTGAAGGACCATCGATTTTCTTTTCTACCGCCCGCAGGATTCTGGTGATCGTAAAGGTCATGACTAAGTAGATGATCCCGACGATCGTAAATGTTTGGAAGAATTGGAAATTCGCACCGGAAGCAGAGTTTCCTTGGAAGAACAAATCAGCTACGCCGATTACACTTAAAACTGCTGTATCTTTGATATTGATAACAAACTCATTTCCTGTTGCTGGCAAGATATTCCGTAAAACTTGTGGAATAACAACTTTTCTCATCGTTTGGCCATGGGTCATACCAATGGCTTGCGCAGCTTCGAACTGCCCTTCATCTACTGCAAAAATCCCCCCACGAACGATCTCTGTCATGTAAGCTCCAGTATTGAGAGAGACAATAAACAAAGCGGCAATCGTTCGGTTCAATGAAATGCCAAAAGCGAGTGCCAGACCGTAGAAGATGACCATTGCTTGTACCATCATCGGTGTTCCGCGGAATACTTCGACATAGATAGAAAGAAGTGCATTTCCGATTTTTTGGAAGAAGCGAGTCAGTGCATTTCCTGATTCAGGTACCGAACGGAAGACACCAATCAGTAATCCAAGTGTAGTACCGACAACTGTCCCGATCAATGCGATGAACAAGGTAAGTCCAGCACCTCGTAAGAACATATTGCCGTATTGTTTCCAAATCGTAGTGAAATCAGAAATGATGCCAGGTTTTTCTTCACTATCAGTTGCAGCAGGCTGATCTTTGACTGCTTGGTCCATAATTTTGGTTCGTTCATCGTTAGAGATGCCAGAAAGAATCTGGTTTACTTTTTGGATATCCGGGTCGCCTTTACGCATACCAACAGAAATCTGAACATCTTCCGGGTTTGTCTGGAAGCCATCTGCACCGCTGAATTCAAGCATTTCCAAGTCTTTGTTCACACTAGTTGCCGTTACACCTTCCGGACGTTCGCTGACATAACCATCGATCATTCCAGAAGCTAAAGCTGTTCTCATTGCTGAGAAATTATCCATTGCTTGTTGTTTCTGCACATCTGGTATCTGATCGATCACAGTATAGTGGAATGTATTTAACTGAGCAGTGATCTTTGCTCCAGAAAGATCTGCTAAACTTTTTGCTTTTGCATATTTGCTATCTTTTTGAACTACTACTACTAATTGTGATTCGTAATAAGGATCGGTAAAATCAATTTCTTTTCGTCGTTCAGCAGTAGGGCTCATTCCGGCGATGATCGCGTCGATCTTGCCTGATTGAAGGGCAGGAGCCAGACCATCCCATTTCGTTTGGACGATGACTAATTTTTTCCCTAAACCATCTGCTACTTTTTTAGCGATTTGAACATCATAACCGCCGGCGTAACTATTTTGGCCTTGAATTGGCAAGGCATTATTCTCATCTGTTTGTTGAGACCAGTTGAAGGGTGCATACCCAGCCTCCATACCTACGCGAAACTCATCGCTCGGTGTTTTTTCATCTGCATTTGCCAGAGATCCCACACTGAATAGTGAGAAGACAAAAGCAAATAGTACGGCAACTGAAACCATATTTTTTTTCATTTTTTTCTCCCTTTCTGATTATATGATACACGAGCGGTCTAGATGAAATGCGGTAAAGCTTTATCTGAAAAAATAAAAAGCGACCGATTTATAGATATAAAAAGGCCGCTAAAATTCCATAAGGTGATAAACCTCTCACAAAACATAGCACAACTTAGCATCACTGCTAAGACAGTCCGCAAGCTCTTAACTTGCGTCCCAACATACACTCCAAGCAAAAAAGTGCACATTTCGGCGATCCTCCCTATTCCTGCTTCTCCATGTTTGCTTCACTCCACAGGGTTAATGATTCTCGCGACCTCTACCTCATTGATTGAGGCATCTCGTATTCAGTTATTTATACAAAAAAAGTTTACGATACTCGAGAGGCTTTGTCAATCTATAACTGCTGTTTTTTGAAAAAATACTGATAAATATAGAAATCTTTACTTTTACCGAAAAAAGAATCAAAATGTGAATCATCTATCCATTGTAAACGATAGTATAATTATACACAAAAATGTATGTAATACAATAAAAAAAGAACTGAAACAGAAAATTTCCTGTGTCCAGTTCCATCTCGATCATTTAAGCTGCCGCTTTCTTTGGCTCGCGTCCTAGGATCGCTTGCAAAAGAACAACGACGCCATAAATGGCTAATATTAGATAAATCAAACTTGAGTATTGGGTTATTCCCCAGCCCCATGTTCGATATACGGCTAATGTAATGGCTAAAACAATTGCGGCAATCACGTTGAATAAAGCAAAAGCCCAAAGATTTCCATTTTCTTTGCGTACAAGATAAAAAACAGAGAAATAAACGCTTAACGCTAACCAGGCGATACAAGCCAGAATAACGCCCCAATAAATAAAGAATGGTAACATATCGATTCACCTCACTTTTATACAGCAGTATTGTAACACGTTTTCATTCTTTTGTCAGTGAACATTGTGATAAATTGTTCAAATGCCCATAACACTTTTTTATTCCCATTTTTCTGACTTTTCAACAATAAATTTGTTCGAGTATGGGCTATAATGGAAAATGAGGTGACAAAACATGAAACAATTAACAGTAGACGAAGCAGCAAAAGAGATATTAGCTTATCAGCAAATTACATTTTTGACCGGTGCAGGGGTATCCACACCTTCTGGAGTGCCAGACTATCGATCTTTGTCAGGAATCTACCACGGGATGGAGCAGCCGGAATACTTGCTGAGTCATCAAGCAATGGTGAATGAACCGGATAAATTCTATCAATTTGTCAAAAAGATTTATCATCCTGAAGCAAAACCCAATATCATTCATTTGGAAATGGCACATCTAGCGAAAGAAAAAAATGTCTGGGTCGTTTCCCAAAACATCGACGGGTTGCACGCAAAAGCTGAAAGCCCGCAACTCGTCAATTTTCATGGAAGTTTGTATCAATGTCATTGTCGAAAATGTCAACAAACGGTAGACTGGAAAGAATATCTTCACAGCGACAAACATCAAGCATGCGGAGGACAAATACGCCCAGACATCGTGTTATATGGTGAAGGGTTTCAAGATGGAGTCATGGAGCAGGCGGCTTATGCCGTCAGCCAAGCAGAGCTGATCGTCATTGTTGGAACGAGTTTTCAAGTTCATCCGTTTTGTGATCTGGTACAGTTTCGCCAGCCGTCAGCCAAAATCTTAGTAATCAATCAAACGCCTGTTTATTTAGCGGAGCCTTATACGTTTATTCAAGAAGACGGAGCGGTTGTTTTCAAAAAAATACAAGAATTAGGAGCAGATTATGACTGAATTCAAAACCGAAAAAGAAAAAATGATTGCAGGCGAGCTTTATTTTGCCAATGATCCTGAGCTGGTTGCCGACCGTATGTTTGCAAGAAGTCAAAGCCAAATCATCAACCAAGCAGAATCAGCGGAACTGCGATCCCAATTGTTGAAAGAGACTTTTGGCCGTACAGGGAAAAAAATCTATATGGAGCCAGTTATCAATTTTGATTACGGATATAATATATTTGTTGGGGAGAATTTTTATGCAAATTTCAATTGTACATTTTTAGATGTCAGCACGATTGAAATCGGTGATAACTGCATGTTCGCTCCGAATGTCCAGCTTTACACGGCGACGCATCCACTACATCCAGTGAAACGTAACAGCGGTCTGGAGTACGCAAAACCCATTAAAATCGGTCATAATGTTTGGTTAGGCGGAGGCGTTATCGTCACGCCGGGTGTCACTCTAGGGGACAACGTAGTAGTCGGCGCAGGTTCGGTTGTGACCAAATCTTTTCCCGACAATGTAGTGATTGCAGGAAATCCTGCTCGTATCATCAAGACAGTAGAGGAAGAACTAACAGAAGAGTCTCTTGAAACATTACGTCATAAGATCGATATGATCGATCGAGAGTTGGTTGCTTTATTAGAAAAAAGAATGGATACGGTAACTAAAATAGGACAAGTGAAAAAAAAAGAAAACCAAGCAGTTTATGATGCAAAAAGAGAGCAGCAAGTATTGGATAAAGTTGTTAGTCTTCTGAAAAATAAGGGATATAAGGAAACAATAACAGACACGTATGTTGATTTGATGAAACACTCGCGCGAATACCAAAACAAAATGAAGGAGGAATAAGTGTGATCGAAGGAGAGACACGGCGAAAACAAATCATGCAAACCTTGGCAAATACAGAAAAACCAGTGAGTGCTAGCAAGTTTGCGAAAACTTTTGGAGTCAGCCGTCAGATCATTGTAGGCGATATTGCTTTACTACGAGCTGCAGGTAAAAGTATCGTGGCAACAGCAAGAGGTTATATCCTCGAAACAGAAGAAACCAATACTGGGCACATCAGTAAAATCGCTGTCCAACATGGAAAAGATCAAACAGAAGAAGAACTGAGACTAATCGTTGAAAATGGTGGTGAAATCATTGATGTAATTGTGGAACATCCCCTTTACGGTGAGTTAGCAGGAACTTTGCACATCAAAACGCCACAAGATATCGATTCCTTTATGAGACGTTATCAAAAAAGTAATGCTACTTTGTTATCCGAATTAACAGGCGGCATCCATCTGCATACGATCCGCTACCCAGAAAAGCATATGCTGAAAAACATCAAACAAAAACTAGCTGAAGCAGGAATCCTCTACGAAGGATAACATCGTAGCTGCTACTTTTTATCCTAGAAACTATTCTATCATCTCTGAGATAAACACCCATATGGAAGAAATAAGAAAAAATAAGAAAAGATGCGTATCCAATACACAGAATTTTTTGGAATTGCGATTTCTAGATGTCTATCTAAATTTCGATTAGTGGAGAAACATAAAAAAGGGAAGTGCAGCTTTTGAGCACTCCCCTTTTTTATAAAGCTTTCTTGTAGCATAGTATCGAAGGAACCTGCCAATTCTCTACTCGATCACCAATACGCCTTCTTTTAGTGCAAATGGATTTTGATCGTTGATGTGGTCATAGAACATCACACCGTTGATATGGTCGATTTCATGTTGAACGACGATCGATTCATAATTCTTCAAACGAATCTTGTGTTTTTCACCATTCATATCATAATAAGACACAGTGATTTTGGCATGGCGAACAACATATCCTGGTACTTCTCGATCAACAGATAAACAGCCTTCACCTTCCCCTAAACAAGCATCTTGAACAGAATGGCTCAAAATTTTAGGATTATACATAACAGTACTTAGAGAAGGTCCATCTGCCTCTGGGTCAGGACTTGGTACGTGAACAGCAATGATTCTTTTAGAAATATCTAATTGAGGAGCAGCTAAGCCAACACCGCCTCGTAAGTGTAGTTCTTCAGCTTTGATTGGATCTTGGCTGTTTTTTAAGAACTCAAGCATCTCTTTTCCTAAAGAGATATCTTCTTCGCTTAATGGAAGAGAAACTTCTTTTGCAACTTCGCGTAAGGTCGGATTTCCTTCACGAATGATATCATCCATTGTAATCATGGAATATGTACCCCTTTCTTAAAAGACTGTGTTTCAAGTCTATTTTCGCATTATAGTTTACCACAAAAATGGAAAAGTAGTAGTAAGATTGTTTGAAAACTACCTTTTCTTAATGATTAACTACTTGATTTTCAACCCGGTTTCAGGTAAAGTATAGCTGTGTGCTCTAGGCACATGACCTGCCACTTGGTTAAGCGAATCACCAACGTTTTACTCAGTCGCAGGGGAATAATCGAAAGAGGTGAAAGAAATGGCAATTTCAAAAGAACGCAAGAATGAAATCATCAACGAATACGCTCGCCATGAAGGGGATACTGGTTCTCCAGAAGTACAAATCGCTGTATTAACTGAAGAAATCAACCACTTGAATGAACATGCACGCGTGCACAAAAA
The DNA here is from genome assembly GCF_031143325.1 of Enterococcus sp. FR204. NCBI lineage: Bacteria > Bacillati > Bacillota > Bacilli > Lactobacillales > Enterococcaceae > Enterococcus > Enterococcus sp. FR204. Next base: position 42,710 of record NZ_JAKZIW010000012.1, read on the forward strand.
AGACCATCATTCATACCGCGGCCTAATGAAAAAAGTTGGTCACCGCCGTAACTTGTTAGCTTACTTACGTAAAACTGACGTTCAACGTTACCGCGAATTGATCAAACGTTTAGGCTTGCGTCGTTAATTTTAGTCAAAAAGAGTGGGATTCACATGAATCTCACTTTTTTTACTCGTATATCAATTAAGTAAAATTCCGTGATCAAGCTAGATGGACTCCTACTAACCAAATGAAAGCTGCTCAAAAGACGGCTTTCGGCAGTTTTCATTTGTTTAGTAGCGTCTTGCTTTCACGAGAAGGAAAAGGAGAAGTTATGTCAGAAAAACAAGAATTCAAAACGACATGGGGTGGCCGTCCCTTACAAATCGAAGTCGGTCAGCTAGCAAAACAAGCAAACGGAGCCGTTTTAGTCCGTTATGGAGATACAGTAGTCTTAAGTGCAGCTGTGGCCTCTAAAGAAGCAAAAGATACAGACTTTTTCCCATTAACGATCAATTATGAAGAAAAAATGTATGCAGCAGGGAAAATCCCTGGAGGTTTCATCAAACGAGAAGGCCGTCCAAGTACGGAAGCAACATTGACTGCCCGTTTGATCGACCGTCCAATTCGCCCGATGTTTGCAGAAGGCTTCCGTAATGAAGTCCAAGTAACGAACATCGTGATGAGTGTAGAAACAGACTGCTCGCCAGCTATGGCAGCAATGCTAGGTTCTTCTTTAGCACTATCAATCTCAGATATCCCATTTGACGGCCCAATCGCAGGCGTAGAAGTTGGTCGTGTAAATGGCGAGTACGTCTTGAATCCAACAGTAGAACAAGCAGAACAAACAGATATCGAATTGACTGTTGCCGGAACGAAACAAGCCATCAATATGGTTGAAAGCGGCGCGAAAGAAGTTTCAGAAGAAGACATGCTTGGTGCATTGCTGTTTGGTTTTGACGCTATCAAAGAGTTAGTTGCTTTCCAAGAAGAAATCGTTCAAGCAGTAGGGAAAGAAAAAATGGAAGTGACTTTACTGCAAGTTGATGAAGTATTGAAAAAAGAAATCTTTGATGCTTCTTACGCTACAATGAAAGCAGCAGTAATGACTGAAGAAAAACTTGCTCGCGAAGATAATATCGAGCAAGTGAAGATCGATATCCGCGAAGCTTATGCTGAGAAATTTGCAGGTCATGAAGATGAAAATCACTTGTTGAAAGAAGTCAAACAAATCACAGAAGATCTTGAAAAAGATGTCGTACGTGAATTGATCACCATCGATAAGATCCGTCCTGACGGGCGTAAATTGGATGAAATCCGTCCATTGTCATCAGAGGTCAGCTTATTGCCACGTGTACATGGATCAGGTTTGTTCACACGAGGACAAACACAAGCTTTATCAGCTTGTACACTCGCACCTCTAGGAGAGCACCAAATCATTGATGGTTTAGGGGTGGAAGTCAGCAAACGATTCATCCACCACTACAATTTCCCTCAATTTTCTGTTGGTTCTACAGGACGTGCAGGTTCTCCAGGGCGTCGGGAAATCGGACATGGCGCATTAGGTGAACGTGCGTTAGCACAAGTAATCCCTTCAGAAGAAGAATTTCCTTATACGATCCGTTTAGTAGCAGAAGTATTGGAATCAAATGGTTCTTCTTCCCAAGCAAGTATCTGTGCTGGCACATTAGCATTGATGGATGCAGGTGTACCAATCAAAGCACCAGTCGCCGGTATTGCGATGGGACTTGTTTCTGATGGTGAAAACTATACGATCCTAACTGATATCCAAGGGCTGGAAGATCATCTTGGCGATATGGACTTTAAAGTTGCCGGTACAAAAGATGGTATCACTGCTTTACAGATGGATATCAAGATTCAAGGAATCACAGAACAAATCCTAACTGAAGCATTAACTCAAGCAAAACAAGCACGTATGGAAATCTTAGAAGAATTGACTTCAACGATTGCTGCTCCACGTGAAGAATTAAGCCAATATGCACCAAAAATCGAAATGATCCAGATCGAACCTGCTAAAATCAAAGATGTTATCGGTAAAGGCGGCGATACGATCAACGGAATCATCGATGAAACTGGTGTGAAAATCGATATCGATCAAGATGGAAAAGTAAGTATTGCTTCAGCTGATGCAGAAATGATCAAAAAAGCTATCAAGATCATCGAAGATTTGACCAAAGAAGTCAAAGTTGGTGAAGTTTATCTAGGGAAAGTTGTCCGTATCGAAAAATTCGGTGCATTCGTCAACTTGATCAAAGGAAAAGATGGACTTGTCCATATTTCCCAATTAGCAAACGATCGTGTCAATAAAGTCGAAGATGTTGTTAAACTAGGTGATGAGATCCTTGTGAAAGTAACTGAAATCGATAAACAAGGACGCGTAAATCTGTCAAGAAAAACAATGTTGAACGAAGATGGTTCAACGAAAAATGAAGAAAAATAATTTAATTCATAGGAATAATGTACTTGTGATCGTGAAGGTGACAGGGGGACAATAATTATTCGAAAAAAGGGGACTGTGACAATGTAGTGACCCCCAAAAGTTAGACTTTTTTGGAGTGGAGAAATCCACTCCTTTTTTCATGCTCTAAAATGATATTTTTACACAACCGTAACGGTTGTTTTACGAAATTGGACGGGACTTTGCCAGTTTAATTTCTGTTTTATCCGTTCATTATTGTAGTAATAGATATAGCTATCGATGGCTGATTTTAATTCCTCGAAACAGTTATAAACTTTCCCGTGAAAAATCTCTTGTTTTAATAAGCCAAAAAAATTCTCCATAAGTGAATTATCTAAGCAGTTCCCTTTCCGAGACAGGCTTTGAAAGATTTTGTACTCCTTCAATTTGTTTCTATAAGCTTTCATTTGATACGCCCAACCTTGATCTGAGTGAAACGTACGACGATAGGGACAATCGTTAGTGGTCTGGATAGCTTCCTCCAAACCTTCCATTACCGCTAATGCATTGGGCTTTTCAGAGATACGATAGGATAAAATCTCACTATTGAACATATCCATAAAAGGATCTAGATACAATTTCTTTTGACGGATAATGCCTTTGGCATCCACTTCATGGTATTTAAATTCAGTTGTATCCGTCGTGATTTTCTGATGGCAGATACTGGTGTAGAAACGACGATGGATCCGATTTTTGGCTACTGCTCCGACTTGTCCTCGATAAGAATTGTAGCGCCGTGATTTACGTGTGTATGTCGTTACTTTTATTCCTAGCTTCTTGATCAGGCGCTGAACTTTCTTTTTATTGATAGAGAAACCGCGGTTTCTTAGTTCATTGGTCATCCGTAAACAGCCATAATCCTTGTGCTTCTCCCGAATTTTAAGCATTTCCGCTTCAATCTCTTGATCTGGATTTTTACGGTCCAATCGCCTTTGCCATCCAAATAATCATGAACGATCTTTAATTTAAGTTCAAAAGTATATTTAACCATAAAAAATACCGACCTCCAAAAGTTAGATTTTTTGGTCTAACTTTTGGGGGGTCGGTACACAAATCGTGTCACAGTCCCTTTTTTGCAAATAAACGGTGTTCAAAAGCTTGCATCTGCGGTAATAAGTCCAGCCAAGTTAAAAACATAAGAAGCTGTTTTTACTTGGCTGTTCTTATTACTTGATGCAAGGCAGCTTTTTCACAAAAATTTGAGAAACGATTTTCGTGAATTCCTTCTTATTTCTTGAAGCTGACCACTTCTGTCACAACCTCTTTTCAAATATTTCGTTTTCTTATTCTACAAATGGTTCTTCTCCTAACGCTTGTTGAGCGGCTAGATTCAACATGCTCCATTGTCGGTCAAAGCCTGGCTGGAAGAAGAAGTCAGCTTCTGCTAGTTCTTCTAAAGTCAGTTTGTTTTGGATCGCTAGTGCCAATACATTTCCTTGACCTGTAACATCATAGGTAGATAATACTGCTCCTCCTAGCAATTGATGGGTCATTGGATCCGAGAATAATTGGATGGACACTTTTGGATTTCCTTGTTCTTCTGGTACATATTTTGGTCGTAACGTATCTTCATAATAAGACACTCGTACATCTACTCCTGCTTTTGCTGCTGTAAAGCTATTCAATCCGCTTGCTGCAAAATGATAGTCAAAGACACTTAATGCAGAGGAACCTACGACTCCGCCGAACGGTTTGTTTGGTACTTCTTCAAAAAGATGTTTTACTACATAACGTGCTTCTCTACGTGCAACAGTCGCTAAAGCGATCGGCATTTTTTTGCGTGCTGGGATAGAATAAGCAAGTGTAGCATCTCCTACTGCATACACATCTGGAAGATTCGTTTGCAAGTATTCATTTGTTTGGATCCAGCCACGTTCATCTAAGTCAACGATCCCTTTTAACCATTCTGTATTTGCCTTCACACCGGCAGCTTGAATGACTAGATCTGCTGGGATTTCTTTTTCACTTGTTTTGATTGCCTCAACTTTTCCGTTACCAGTAAAAGCTTCGATTTTTGCATTTGTCAAAACTTCAATACCGTTTTCATTTAGGTGTTGTTCTAAAATATCTGTCATCTCAGCATCTAAATAAGTGCCTAAGGGTCTGTCGATCACATCAAGCAAGACGACTTCTTTCCCAGCTTTTCGGCTTGCTTCTGCTGCTTCGATCCCAATGTAACCCGCACCTACGACAGCGATTTTTTTAATAGCCGGATCATTTAATTTTTCTTTGATTTTGGTTGCCCAATTGTATCCACGCATCAAGTAGACATTTTCTAGATCTGCTCCTGGTACTGGCAGATTGTTTGGTTTGACACCAGAACTCAAAATCAATTTGTCATAAGGATATTCTTTTGTTTCGTTATCTGATGCGCTAGTAACCGTTACTGTTTTTTTATCGGCATCGATCGTTTTTACTTCGTGATTATTTAAAATATGAACATTGGATTGCGGAAAGTTTTCTGGTCTGAAATTACGTACATCATTTACATCTGTTACCTTGTCTTCTAAATACAGCTCCATACCGCATGACATGAAGGAAATATAGTCTCCTGCTTCAAATAGCGTGATATCTACATTTTCACCGTATCGTGTCAATAGTTCCAAGATCGATTGATGCCCTCCATGAGATGCACCTACAATGACAACTTTGATTTTTTCCATTGATGAAACCTCCTTGAATATTCTTTTAAAATCATTCTAAACAATTTAAACTTAACATTACATTAGTTATGAATCAAAAGAAACGCGTTCATTTGAACTAAATTTAAAAAACAATCGTCTCCTTGCAGAATATACCGCAAAATTAACGATTGTTTTTTTGATAAAATCTATGAATCACTGTTCTGTTAAAAAGTCTTTGATCCGTTTGCAGGCCTCATATAATTTTTTCATGCTGCTAGCATAAGAAATCCGGATATAACCTTCTCCTTCTGGGCCAAATGCAATTCCTGGGATACACGCAACTTTTGCCTGTTCCGCTAATTCTACACAAAACTGCCAAGAGTCAGTTTGAATGGCAGCTGGGAGTTTGCAAAACAAGTAAAATGCACCGTTTGGCTGGGTCACTTCAAATCCTAAAGGCGCCAATTGCTGGACCAGATAGTCTCTTCGTGTTTGATATTGCTCTTTCATATTCTCGCTATCTTTCACCCCATTTATTAGCGCTTCAGCTGCAGCTTTTTGCGACATCGTTGTAGCGGCAGTCACCAGATATTGATGGACTTTAATTAGTTCGTCAATAAGGGCTTTTTGAGCAAAAATAAAGCCCACTCGCCAACCAGTCATCGCATGTGACTTGGATAACCCGCTTATCACGATTGTTTGTTCTGGAAGATAAGTAGCTATGGACATATGCGTTCCACTATAAGTCAATTCAGCATATACTTCATCACTTATAACAAATACCGGATATTTTTTTAAAACCTCAGCGATTGCTTTCAATTGTTTTGCAGACAATGTCGTCCCAGTAGGATTGTTAGGATAGTTTAAAATGACTGCTTTGACAGCTGATCCATATTGTTCAAATGCTCGTTCAAATTGTTCCGGCTGACAGACAAACCCTGTGTCAGAAGTATCTATCGGGATCAATTCAGCACCAGCTAGTTCCACTAATGGCTGATATCCTGAATAAGCAGGCGCTGGAATAAGAACCTTGTCTCCTTCTTCCAAAACAGATAACAACGCAGAGGCAATCGCTTCCGTTGCACCAACTGTCGTCAAAACTTCCGTTTGCGGATCATAAGTTAATCCATAACGCTGCTGCTGAAACATACAAGCCGCTTCCCGCAGTTCCTCTAATCCTCTCATTCCGGTATAGTGAGAAAAGTCTTCTTCAATCGCTGCTATTCCTGCTTGCTTGACATGTTTAGGAGTTGGAAAATCCGGTTCTCCCAGGGTGAGTTTGATCACATCTGGTATCGACGATATTTGCTGATCGAATTGTCGTATTTTTGATACTTCTATTCTAGAAAGCCTGGGACTAAATCGATTGGATAAATTCATCATTATTTACTCGCTCCTCTTTTGAACTGCTATCGATTTTTACAAGAAGATTTTCTGTAAAAAGAATCGTTTTGTACCATTCTACACCATTTTCTAAAACATCCATATCAAAATCGAACGTCGGATCATGTAAAGCAGGGGTATCACCGACACCTAAAAAGAAAAATACACATGGATATTGTTGCGTATATATGCCAAAATCTTCGGCTTGAAGAACTGGAGCATCTAATTCATGTAGTTTGTTTGAATCTAACAGTGCTGCATATAAGCCTCTATGGTTGATTACAGCTGGATAGCCGTCATTATAGCGAAAAGAAATAGTAGCTGTAGAGTGAAACTGTTCTGCTAAATGGTCTAATCCCCTCTTCAAATAATTTTGCATATCTGAACTGTAAGAACGGATACTTCCGGATACAATAACTTCTCCAGCTAAAACATTTCGGATCGTTCCACCTTGGATTTGGCCAAATTTCATTAGATGATTCCACTCTGCCGGTAATTGCCGGTCAAAATCATAAACATTCTTCAAAAATCGTACAGCTGCCTCAAGACTATCGATTCCTTTTTCACTAGAAGCAATATGTGCAGACTGGCCTTTAATGATAATGTCTGTTTCACTGCTTTGTGCCATCAAAGGTCCTGGTCGAGAGAAAACTTCTCCCTTAGCTAGTCCAGGCCATAGATGAAAGCCAAATATTGCTTGTACTTCATATTTATCCAACAATCCTGACTGAATAACGCTTTGTGCGCCACCGGAAATTTCTTCTGATGGCTGATAGATCAGTACTACATTATAAATAAGATCCTCAATGTGTTTAGTTATAAAGTCAGTCAACCCTAAAAGCATCGCCATATGTCCGTCATGACCACATGCATGCATATAACCTTCATGCTTAGAAGCAAAAGAGAGATTCGTTTCTTCTTTGACTGGCAGTGCATCGATATCTGTTCGAAAAGCAATCGTTTCTTCTTGTTGATTATCAAAATAAAGGAGTAGTCCTGTTTCGCCGATTTCATGGATAACGGCCCCGCTGTTTTTTACTTGTTCATATAAATATTTTTTTGTCTTGAATTCATGAAATCCGATTTCAGGAATTTGATGGAGTGCCATTCGATATTCTTTCAGCATCCGTATTCACCATCCCTTCATAGATACCCTTCACTACTGTTTCATATTGATTATTCGGTACACCGATGATCAGATTCAACTCCTGTGCTCCTTGTGATAAGATCGATGTGCGAATTTCTAATTTGTTCAATATCGATAACACTTTTCCAGATAATCCAATCAATTCTTTATGCGGTCCGCCAACGACAGAGATCAAAGCTAAGTCTTCAATCACGACGATTTCTTCCACGCCAAGTGTTTCTTTTAATTCTTTCGTGATGAGAAATAATTTATCGGCAATCGCTTCTGCTGAGACGATCACTCCGATATTGTCGATCCCTGAAGGAATATGTTCGATTGATATCTCATGTTTAGCAAAAATGCTCATTGCTTTCCAGATAAACCCGATTTCATCGGACATATGACGTTTGAATAAAGTGATGGAAAGAAAATCCTTGCGTCCAGCTATTCCTGTCAGTCCATTTTCCTTTTCTATTTCGTGATTCGATATTTTTGTCCCTTGAGCGAAAGGATCATTGGTATTTTTTATTTGGATGGGGATATCAGCCTCTTGAACTGGGAAAACAGCTGCTTCATGAAGAACGTTAGCCCCCATATAAGCCATCTCTCTCAGTTCTCTAAAAGAGATTTCCTCGATGATTTTAGGATGATCGATGATTCGCGGATCAGCCATCATGATTCCTGAAACATCCGTCCAATTCTCATAACTTTCCGCTTGCAACATCTTCGCCAGTATCGCGCCGGTAATGTCGCTTCCCCCACGGCCCAATAATTTTTCTTTTCCTGCAGGGTTCGCCCCGTAAAACCCTGGAACAACCATTTTCGGATATCTTTTAAATGCTTTTGTGATTTCCTGTGCTGTTTTTTCCTGATCGATTTTCCCATCATAGTCAAAGAAAATCAGGTCTTTTGCGTCAATAAACTGGTAACCAAGATACTCAGCCATCAGTTGAGCAGTCAGATATTCACCTCTACTTACTAAATAATCTTCAGTTATCTTTTCGTCTTCCAGTTGTTTCTGTATGCGTGCTAGTTCATCTTCAATAGGTAACTGCAGGGCAAGAACATCTCTTACTTGAATGAAACGATCACAAATCCTTTTCCAAAGGGGTGTCCAATCAACATGATGCTGAAGGTAAGCATAAATCAAATAAAGTAAGTCTGTTACTTTGTCATCATCTGACGTACGTTTGCCTAAAGCAGAAACAACGATCACTTGGCGATTGGGATCTGAAAGAACAATTGTACGGACTTTTTTGAATTGCTCTTCATGAGACATCGATGTTCCGCCGAATTTCGCTACTTTCAGCGTATTACTCATCTTGCCACCTCCGCTATTTTCTGCATTAAAGCTGCAGCAATCTGTACGGCATTCGCAGCGGCTCCTTTGCGTATGTTATCGGCAGTCGTATAGAACAACAATCCGTTCTCTAAAGAAGTGTCTTTTCTGATCCTCCCAACATAAACCATATCTGTTCCTCTAGCAAGAATGCTCGTCGGATATTTATGTGCTGCTAGATCATCTTCTAATTGAATCCCTGGAAACTGGCTGAGACACTCTCTAATTTCTTCCGTCGTAAACTCTTTTTGCAGTTGAACTGCCACAGAGACTCCATGTCCATTTTCGATTGGCACACGTACGCAGGTTGCTGATACTGGCAAAGCAGGCTGATGCAGAATCTTACGGGTCTCATTTATCATTTTCTGTTCTTCTTTTGTATACCCATTTTCCAAAGGCTGATCGATTTCCGGAATCACCGTTTGGCTAATATTATAAGGATACAAAACTGGTTCCTCGTCATTTTGCGTACGATGAAGATCTTCAATGCCTTTTTGCCCGGAACCAGAAACTGCTTGATAGGTCGAATAATTGACTCGCTGGATACCAAAGGCTTCTTGTAAAGCTTTAAGCGGAAGTACCGCTTGAATGGTTGAACAATTTGGATTTGCAATCAGCCGATTCAATGTATAGTCTTCCAGATTGACCTCTGGAACGATTAATGGAATATCCGAATCTTCCCGCCATGCTGAGGAATTATCTATGACAAATAGTCCCTGACTTCGTGCGATTGGCGCAAACTCTTTGGATACAGAAGCACCTGCAGAAAATAGCGCTAAATCATATCCTTCAAATGAAGTTTCTGTCAATTCCTGTACAGTGTGTTTCTTTTTCTTGAATACACAAACTTTACCGGCTGAACGTTTTGAAGCTAATAATTTCAATCGTCCTACTGGAAAATCATATTCTTCTAACACTTTGAGCATCGTTTGGCCGACTAATCCGGTTGCCCCCACAATACAGGTATCTATTTCGCGCATTTTTCTCCATCTCCTCTATAATTCGCGTAACGCAGCAATCAATGCTGTATTTTCTTTTGTCTGATCATCACTTATTTTTAATACACGTGCAGGTATTCCACCGACAACAGTGCCTGCTGCCACATCTTCTAAAACCACTGCTCCTGCTGCCACGACTGCATCTTTTCCGATATGGACACCTTCAACAATCACTGCATTCGCACCTACCAGTACGCCGTCTTCTACGATAACCGGTTTGGCCGATGCTGGTTCGATCACACCTGCTAAGACAGCTCCTGCACCAATATGGCAGTTTTTGCCCACTGTCGCTCGTCCACCTAAGACAGCACCCATATCAATCATCGTGTTTTCACCGATTACTGCACCAATATTGATAATCGCTCCCATCATGATCACGGCATTGTTGCCGATTGACACTTGATCTCTGATAATAGCACCTGGTTCGATACGAGCATTAATTTTTTTAATATCTAGCAAAGGAACTGCGCTGTATCTTGCAGCAGTTTCGATTTCGATTTCAATGATTTTTTCTGATTCAGCTTCTAAAACCGGAGCAATCGTCTCATAGTCACCAAAAACAACGAAGCTGCTTCCTTCACCAAAAACTTTACTTTCTTTAAATTCGATTGGCTCGGTTACATTCAGATAGACTTTCACAGGCGTCTTTTTAGATGCCGTTTGAATGTAGCGGATGATTTCTTGAGCTTCCACGTTTTTTACACCCCTTTGTCCATTAATAAATCTTCTAATTTGTAATAACCTGGTGACTGATCTTTCAACCAGTCCGCTGCTTCTACTGCGCCTGCAGCAAAGATTCGATTAGAAAAAGATTCATGTTTGATCGTAAATATTTCATCAGTAGCAGCAAACAATACATCATGTTCACCAGGTAAAGAACCTGCACGAATACTGTGTACACCAATTTGGTTTTCTTCTCTTTTTTTCCCTTGCCAGTTGTATACGGGCTGCAGCTTTTGCACTTCTTGGATTGTTTGAAGCAGCATATTTGCAGTACCAGATGGTGCATCTTTTTTACGACTATGATGTTTTTCAATCAGTTCGATCTGCCAGCCTTGCAACATTGCAGTTGCTTGCTTGATTAGTTGATTCATCACCATGATGCCGAACGAAAAATTAGCACTATACATCACAGGTACATGTTTGGCATGTTCTTTTATTTCTTGGAACTGTGATTGTGTATAACCTGTCGTGCCAATGACTAACGGAAGTTGATATGATAAGCTATACGAAAGGATTTTCTCTAAATTATCTGGATGAGAAAAATCAATAAGCAGTTCTGGCAGTTCCGTAAAAGCAAGCGTAGTTGCTTCTTTAGGTGCCGTCCGTAAAAGAAGGACCGTATCTCCTCTTTCTTGTGCAACTTCTTCGACTCTATTTCCCATCTGTCCACTGCCAATCAGTCCGATTTTCATTTTTCAACCGTCCTTTCCCTTAGCAAAAGCAGAGCTAATTGTTTCTTTTTCTCTTTTGAAAGAGAAACTAAAGGCAGGCGTAGAGGTCCGGAAGGTAAGTCTAATAATGACATGGCTGCTTTGACAGGAATAGGATTGGTCTCACTGAACAAGGCATGGATCAGTTCAAGTGCATTTAATTGCTTTTCTTTTGCTTGCTGCCATCTTCCGTCCTGCGTATCTTTTACTAATTCATGGACTATTTTAGGTTGGATATTCGCCCATACACTTATTACACCGCTTCCTCCTACACTCATTACTGGTAGGATCAAATCATCATTTCCACTGTAAAGGAAGAATTCTTCTCCAATCAACCGAGCGGCATCCATCACATAAGCCATATCTCCTGAGGCTTCTTTCAAACCAATGATATTAGGATGTTCTGCTAAATTTACTAATACATGAATTGGAATCGACATGCCTGTTCTAGAAGGAACATTATACAAAATAAGCGGAATCGGTGAGGCTTCTGCAATTGCTGTAAAATGAGCAGCTAGTCCTGCGTCACTTGTTTTGTTGTAGTAAGGGGTGATGACCAAAAGTGCGTCTGCCCCCAAAGAAGCAAAATGCTTCGCTTTTTCAATCGTTTCTTTTGTATTATTCGTTCCAGCTCCTGCAATCACCGGCACACGGCCAGCCACTTTCTTTACTGTCAGTTGAAGGATCTTCTCCTCCTCAGATTGTGTGAGCGTAGAAGATTCTCCTGTTGTACCTAAAACTAATAATCCGTCTGTTTGTTCATCTAAATGGAATTGGATCAATTTTTCCAAACCAGCATAATCTACTGATCCCTCTTCATTCATCGGCGTGATCAGCGCCACGATCGAACCTTTTATCATCTTCATTCCTCCAATATTCTTGTCCATTCATGAACTGCTGGGCCAGCCATTTGTATCGTATCCTTACCAGAGATCATCAAGTCTCCTTGTTCCAAGTGAACAACTACCTGATCTGCTGAAATTTTCCCAGTTTCCTTAGCAACCACATAAGAGGCACAGCAACCTGTACCGCAAGCAAGTGTCCAACCTACACCTCTTTCATAGGTACGGACGATCAATTCTTGTTCATTGACTACTTCTACAAAGTTGACATTGGTTTTTTCTTTGAACAAAGGATGATGACAGATCAGTTCACCTCTTTTTCTCCAGACTTCCTCACGCGCATTTTCAACAAAAACAACGGTATGAATCGTTCCTAAAAATAAACTAGTGATCGTTACTTTGTCACCATTGATCTCTATTTCCTGGTTTTTTATTGGATAAGTTTGATTAGTTTTGATTTTTTCCGGAGAATCATCTGGCACTCCCATATCTACGCTGCAATAAAAAGGTGAGGGGTCCAACACCGTAATTTTTCTTGTGCCTGCTAATGTCTCTACGTTGAATTCCTGTTCATTCATCATGTTCTGATCATTTACGTATCGAGCAAAACAGCGAATGCCATTTCCGCACATCGGCGCGCGACTGCCATCTTTGTTGTAATAGATCATTTCCAACGGATCGATTTTTACGGCGATCAATCCGTCTGTATCATATTTTTCTTTTGTGCATAAAGAAGCGGCTAATTGACTATAATCTGTGTCTTCTGCGTAATCTAATAAGATAAAATCATTTCCGCAGCCATTATATTTATGAAGGATCATAGGAAACTTCCCCCCTTAGTAGATCAGAAAATGCTTGTCTGCGAACAATCAGTCTTGATTGGCCATTATTGACAAAAACAACTGCTGGTCGTGTCGCTCGATTGTAGTTGCTGCTCATCGAGTATCCATAAGCTCCCGTGGAATAAACAGCTAAAAGATCACCCGATTCTGCTTTCGGCAAATAAGCTTCTTTAATTACCACATCGCCTGATTCACACATTTTTCCTGCAATCGTCACTTTCTCTGTTTTTTCTTCCGACAGTTTTGCTGCTAAATCACAATCGTATTCTGCCTGATACAGAGCTGGACGGATATTATCTGTCATCCCGCCATCTACAAAGTAATATTTTTTATGTGGTGTCTTTTTGATGAAACCAATCGTGTATAGTGTTGTACCAGCTTCTCCAACAATACTTCTACCCGGTTCGATCAGTAATTGACGAATGGTCAGTTTTCGTTTTTCCAAAGCTTCTTCCGTATATTCAATCAGTTTTTTTAGTGCCTCTTCGACTGGGATCGGCTGATCATTTTGTGTATAACGAATCCCAAACCCTCCGCCAAGATTCAAGGAAAGAGGTTGGTCAAAATCGGTTAAGTAATTCGTCAATTTGTCGATTTCAGCTAACCAAGCAGTAACATCAAAAATTTGTGACCCGATATGAGCATGAAATCCTTCTAACTCTAGATAGCTGCTTTCTTTTATCAACTGAAGGGCTTGTTGGCACTCTTTACTTTCATAGCTCATGCCGAATTTTGAATCAATATGCGCAGTGACGATATATTCATGAGTATGTGCTTCTACTCCGACATTCAACCGAAGCATGATACAGATTTTTTTTAAATAGCGTTGGCTTAATTCTGCTAATAATTCAACTTCCATCAAATTATCGGCAACAATATGCAACAAATCATTTTCAAGTGCATAGATCAGTTCCTCTGGCGTCTTGTTGTTACCATGGAAGTAGATAGTATCTCTAGGGAAATCAGCTTGCAAAGCGGTATAGATTTCCCCACCACTGACAACATCTAGCCCGAATCCATATTCACGAACTAAATGCAGCATCTCAATCGTTTGGAATGCTTTAGAGGCGTAAAGCACTTTTGTATCAAAACGTTTCGATACAAAGCCTCGCTTGAATGACAGCATCGTTTGTCTCATCTTTTCTTCATCATACACATACAGAGGTGTCTTATACTTTTCTGCCAATGTGCTTGCTGTGACTCCGCCAATTATCAATTCTGTCATTTTTTCATTCCTCTTTTCACTTTTTTTCCGTTTTTATTGGAATTTAATTTGATAAAGATTTGAATTTTATTGGAATAATATTAAACAAAATTTTCTGAATTGTCTAGTATATTTCGAAATATTTTTTTAAAAATAAGAATAAAAATGGTTATAAAAACAAAATACCCGAACTATTAGAAGCTATTTATACATAAAAACATAAATTCAACACTATTTAGTGATGAAAGAATATTTTCGCTTCAATATAGTTCGGAATAGTTCGGATATTTTCAATTTTATGAATCATTTCAATTTCTTCATAAATAAGTGCAGTTTCTTCTTTCTCTAGCTTTTGCCATTCATCTTTCAAAATATAAATAAAATCAAATACTTTTTTATTTTTCAATTTGCTGATTCCACAAAAAAACCTCTTGAAAGGCAGATCCGATGATCTGCCTTTCAAGAGGTCAAGCTCTGTTTTCAAATTCTTATCAATCCGTTAGCGAATTATTTTGACGCACGTTTTACATAAGAACCTTCTGCTGTATTGATTTCCAACAATTCATCTGTTTCGATGAAGTCAGGAACATTGACTACTAAGCCAGTTTCCATTGTCGCTGGTTTACCTGAACCAGTGACTGTTGCACCTTTGATGGAAGGTTGTGTTTCCACAACACGTAATACGACAGTTGTTGGTAATTGAACGCCGATGACTTCGCTACCGAAGAATTGGATTTTTACTTCCATGTTTTCTAGGATATATTTCATTTCTTCTTCTACTGTTTCTACAGGAATTTCATATTGCTCATATGTTTCCAAATCCATGAAGAAAGCTGTATCATCCATCGTGTACAAATATTGTACAGGTTTTGTGTCGATATGTGCTTTTTCAAATTTTTCTTCTGGTCTGAACGTTGTGTCGTATGTTGCACCTGAACGGACATCTTTCAGTTTCATACGCATAACTGTATTTCCTTTACCAGGTTTATGGTGGCTTGCATCCAGAACTTTAATCAGTTTGCCGTCTTGTACGAAAGTCATACCGGCTCTTAAATCACTTGCTGAGATCATTATTTTTGCTCCTTCTTTTCTTTATCATAATCAACTTTATTGTATCAGACAACCGGCCAGAAAACTAGAGTATTCTCTATCTTTTAAGGTCTCATGCCTATTTGTCAGAAAAATAAACACGGGTAAACGATGCTATCGAAATATTTTTTTCTTTCAAGCCTTTGACTTTTATTTTTTTTCATGCTATCGTTAATAAAAATTTTACTTGGAGGGATACACATGACAGTCAGCAACCAAAAACAATTGAATCGTTGCTGTTGTATTGTGCATAAAAGCAGCATACTATTTGTCATGTCTATTAATTGCCCTTCATAGAATGAGTACCAGGTAACTTATCTTTTTATCTACTCAATTTTTCTCTATGTCTTTCAAGGAGCTGATTTAATAGTCAGCTCCTTTTTTTATTATCTTTTTTTAGGAGGCCCATATGATTATCTCGACAATTACAGAAGCTATTGGTTCCACACCGCTTTATCGCTTTGACAATCAGCACTATTCTATGCCTAAAGGTTCTGCTATTTATGCAAAACTAGAATATTTAAATCCTGGAGGAAGTATCAAAGATAGATTGGGCAGTTATTTGATCAAAGAAGGATTTGCCCAAGGAAAAATCAATGAAAAAACGACGATCATCGAACCAACTGCCGGAAATACAGGAATTGGGATCGCTCTGGCCGCACTCACATACAAATTAAGAACGGTTTTTGTTGTTCCAGAGAAGTTTAGCTTAGAAAAACAACAATTGATGAAAGCATTGGGAGCAAAGATCATCCATTCTCCTAGTGAGCAAGGAATCATCGGTGCCATCAGCAAAAGTAAAAAACTTGCAGAGGAGATATCAAACAGCTATCTGCCTCTTCAATTTGAAAATAAAGATAATCCTGCTGCTTACTATCATACGTTAGGGCCAGAAATCTTTCATGAAATCAAAGAAAATATCCATAGTTTTGTAGCAGGAATTGGGAGTGGTGGAACCTTTGCTGGAACTTCTACCTTTTTGAAAGAAAAATATCCCGACATTCGAATAATCGGTGTAGAACCAGAGGGCTCTGTGTTAAATGGTGGTGATCCAGCCCCTCACGAAATTGAGGGTATCGGTGTAGAATTCATTCCGCCGTTTCTTTCTCACCTTTCAATCAATCAGATCGAGACAATCTCTGATGTAGAAGGGTTTAACTATACTAGGCAGTTAGCACGAGAACAAGGACTATTAGTTGGAAGTTCGAGTGGTGCGGCTTTTGCAGCAGCATTAAGAGAAATTCGTCGTTTACCACCTGGTCATCGTGTCGTTACGATTTTTCCAGACGCAGCAGACCGCTATTTATCAAAAAACATTTACTTATAGGAGGAAAGAAACATGCACATTCAAACAAAATTGATCCACGGAGGCATCAGTGAAGATCCCACAACAGGAGCTGTCAGTGTACCTATTTATCAAACATCCACTTATCGGCAAGATGGCGTCGGCCAGCCTAAACAATATGAATATTCAAGATCTGGTAATCCTACTCGTTTTGCATTGGAAGAACTGATTGCTGATTTGGAAGGCGGTGTTCGAGGATTCGCTTTTTCTTCTGGTCTTTCTGGGATTCATGCCGTTTTTTCTCTTTTTCAAGCTGGCGATCATATCTTATTAGGAGATGATGTCTATGGAGGAACATTCCGTCTATTTGACAAAGTTCTTACTAAAAATGGTCTCGAGTACACGATCATAGATACGAGTAATCTTGATAAAATAGAACAATCCATCAAACCCAATACAAAAGCACTTTATCTTGAAACACCTAGCAATCCGCTTCTAAAGATTACTGATTTAGAAAAAAGTGCCACTCTGGCTCATCAACATGGATTGATAGTTATTGCTGACAATACATTTGCTACTCCTTATTTTCAAAGACCTTTAGATCTCGGTTCTGATATCGTTGTCCATAGCGGTACCAAATATCTAGGCGGACACAGCGATGTAGTAGCTGGTTTAGTGACTTCTAACCATAAAGATCTAGCCGATCAGATCGGATTTTACCAAAATGCTATCGGAGCCGTACTTGGTCCCCAAGATAGCTGGTTACTTCAGCGCGGAATCAAGACACTAAGTGTTCGTATGGAGGAACATCAAAAAAATGCTTTTGTGATAGCTGATTTTCTATTTTCTCATCCAGCAGTAGAAAAGGTCTACTATCCAGGATTACCCGATCATGAACTCCATGGAGTTGCTAAGCAACAGATGAGCGGCTTTAGCGGAATGATTTCTTTTACTTTAAAAAATGAAGAATCTGCTATTCCATTTGTTGAATCACTCCAACTATTTACTTTAGCAGAAAGTTTAGGTGGCGTAGAAAGTTTAGTGGAAATTCCTTCTGTCATGACTCATGCGTCTATTCCAAAAGAAAAACTAGAAGAGGCTGGCATAAAGGACGGCTTGATCCGTCTTTCTGTAGGAATTGAGTATGGTCAGGATCTCATAAACGATTTAGCTCAGGCATTTGACAGAATCAAGAACTAGAAGTCCCAATAAACGACTTAGCAGAAAAATCTAAAAAATATTTCAGATTGCTACACCTTGGAAACGATAAGTGTTAGAATCAAGTAGAAAGACGTTTTTGTAAATTTCACTAAATAATTCTTTAGTGAAAAGCATCAAAACGAATGAACAAACAGATAGGAGTCTTACAAATGAGAATGAATGTCGAAAGTTTTAATCTTGACCATACAAAAGTCAAAGCACCTTATGTACGTGTAGCTGATCGAAAAACGGGTGCGCATGGCGATGTCATCATTAAATACGACGTCCGCTTTAAACAACCAAATAAAGAACACATGGACATGCCAAGTCTACATTCACTTGAGCACTTGACTGCCGAACTAATCCGCAATCACGCAGATTACATCGTAGACTGGTCTCCAATGGGATGCCAAACAGGCTTTTACTTGACTGTATTGAATCATGAAAGCTACGAAGACATTTTAGATGTTCTTGAAGCAACAATGAAAGATGTTCTTGAAGCTACTGAAGTACCTGCAAGCAATGAAACACAATGTGGCTGGGCTGCCAGCCATACACTAGAAGGTGCACAAGCTTTGGCTCGTGAATTTTTAGCAAAACGCGATGAATGGTCTGAAGTAGAAGCATAGTTTCTAAAAG
>NZ_JAKZIW010000013.1:0-51087 GCF_031143325.1 Enterococcus sp. FR204
CGTCGACTCCCTTACAAGAGAGCCGACGTATTTTTTTCGTTTCTATTCGAGAAAATCAAAAATAGAAAGCCTTATAAACGATCGATCAATTCTTCTAATTCATTTAGACGTTGTTCAAACATCGACATTGCATCTTCGATATATGCAGCCTGTGTCATATCAACTCCTGCTTTTTTCATTACTTCCACAGGATAATCGCTGTTACCTGCTTTTAGGTAAGCCAAGTAGTTCTCTAGTGCCTCTGGTTCCTGGTTTAGTATTTTCTTCGCCAGTGCTGAAGCAGCAGAAAAGCCAGTCGAGTATTGGAAAACATAGTAATTATAATAAAAATGCGGTATCCGTGACCATTCGAATTTAATTTCTGGGTCTTCTTCGACTGCTGGACCATAATATTTTGTATTCAATTTACCATAACTATCACTTAGGTATTCACTAGTCAATGGCACACCTTTTTCATCTTCCGTATGCATGAAATGCTCGAATTCAGCGAATTGTGTCTGGCGGAAAACTGTTCCTTTAAACCCATCCAAGTAATGGTTGAGTACATAAGCCCGTACACGAGGGTCTTTTTCTGTTTCCAATAAATACTCCGTTAGGATATTTTCATTCGTTGTCGAAGCAATTTCTGCTAAAAAGATGGAGTAGTCGCCGTACACATAAGGCTGGTTCGAACGAGTGAAATAACTATGAACACTATGTCCCATTTCGTGGACAAGCGTAAATAGCTGATCCAGCGTATCATGCCAATTCAATAAAATATATGGATTTGTGTCATAGCTTCCCGAAGAATAAGCACCGCTTCGTTTCCCTTTATTTTCGACAACATCGATCCAACGTTCAGAGAATGCTTTTTCTACGATGGCCATGTATTCTTCACCCATTGGTTTCAGTGCTTCTAAAGCTTTTTCTTTTGCTTCTTCGTACGTAAAGGTAATTGGAGCTTCCCCTAAGACCGGTGTATAAAGATCATACATGTGCAGTTTTTCCACTTCTAATAAACGTTTCCGTAATTCCATGTATCGATGTAACAAAGGCAAATGCTTGTTTACCACGTCTACCAAAGTATCGTATACACTTTCAGGAATATGATTATTGCTCAAAGACGCTTCTCTGGCAGAGCTGTAATTACGGACTTTCGCTTTAAAATTATGTCCTTTTATATGTGTGCCTAAAGTAGAAGCAAATGTATTTCTAAATTGTTCGTAAACACTGTACAATCCCTTAAATGCTGCTTCGCGTACCCTTCGATCCGTGCTTTCTAGCAACTGACCATACACGCCATGAGATAATTGGACTATTTCACCATTTTCTCCTTCAATCGTTGGAAAAACTAGATCTGCATTATTCAAAACAGCAAATGTATCACTTGAAGCATCAAAGATTTCACCTGCTCCAGCAAGAAGAGATTCCTGCTCAGCAGATAAGACATGGGCT
Source organism: Enterococcus sp. FR204 (assembly GCF_031143325.1). Classification (NCBI taxonomy): domain Bacteria; kingdom Bacillati; phylum Bacillota; class Bacilli; order Lactobacillales; family Enterococcaceae; genus Enterococcus; species Enterococcus sp. FR204. The sequence goes on from NZ_JAKZIW010000013.1 coordinate 1,435, forward strand.
CGATTATCTACTATTTGCTGGATATAATGGCGATAGACTTCCAATTTTGGTTCTTCTTTGAAATATTGCCAAATCTGGTCATCTGACAATTGCAATATTTCTGGTTCAAACCAGGAAACGGCTTCACTAACTTTCGAAAACAGACTGCTTGCTCTTGCATAAAGCGCTTGGTAATCTGTATTTCCAGTGTCTTGATCGTTTTTAAGGTGCGCATATACATAAATGACTTCAGTTTGGCGATAAACCCTCAATACGAATTCAATCGCATTTAAAAATTGAGAAGCGCCTTGATCAAGTGTTCCTTTGTGTTTTTCAGATTGTTTTAACTCTTCTGATAATTCCAAATATTTCTCATCAAACTCTTGGTCGCTTGAAAAGATCTTGGTCAAGTCCCAAGTTAAATTTCCAGGCAATTCTTCTCGTTTTGGCAACTGCTTTACTTCCATGAAATCCACTCCTTTTCTTCCCTTAGCTCTATCTATCAAAATAGATCATAGTCTAACATCCACATGTCACAGCATCTAACTTTTCTACTCATTCATGTGTCTGCTTCCATCAATTTTAGCATAACTAAATCTTGTTTTACATAGAAAACCGATTCCTAGCCTATTTTTATACTTACTATTTTTTCAAAGAAGACAAATGTATGCATTCGTTAAAAAACTGCTGATAGACCATCTCTTCATCAATCATAGGAAAAAGCCATTCCCTTTTATGTTCTTTTATTTGGCAAAGCCATGAGTTGAAATCAGGAACTTTCTGGTTTTCCAAGGCTTCTTCGTACAACATTCGATAAAGAAAAACCTGTTCTTGTAAATAAAAGAAAAACCGACTTTTTTGATAGATCCACGATGATAGATGCAAAAGATGTTTATGACGCAAGTAGCATTGTTCTTTTATGGATACTGTATTCTTTTGCTTGTGAATAAGTTGGCGTGTCAGCCATTTCTTCCCATCTTCACTCACTTTTTCTATTTTTTTCATTTGGTTCATTTTAATTTCGTTACTAGTGAATATTTCTTTAAGGTCCCTACTAGAAAAAGTCCAGCAGCTACTGCAAAAGGAAATATGCCCTGATACAGTCTCTGTAATATGATGATACAAATAAAGCTTTTGTTTCTTGAGATCAGCTTTCCAGCAATGCACTCTTCTTTTTCTATTATAGTAGCAGCAACTTTTTTCTATCAATGAGAATTGCGATTGTCCAAGAAAAGAATTACCAAGTATCCACCATACTTGGTAACTGTTATTCAAATAATTTTGGGTTCTTTCAATAAATCTCTGGTGAGACAGTCTAGAACATTGGATTTCTATTGCTAGATTCGCCAACAAAATATCAGGCCTTTGCCGCAACCTCGGCAAATAGGCTTCCAAAAATACTGGTTCTACTGACTGTCCCAGCCAATCCATGAAGCATTCCTTTAACTGTAAGTGCTCTTTTGATTCTCTTTCACTAAAGACCGAACAGTTATCTGATTTTTGATGGGCAAAATGAGCACATTTTTTCTTTCCCTTTTTCAAAATCACTCTTTTTCGACAGCCACGACAATAATATTTCTTTCCTTTTTCTGCATGTTTAGCAAAACAGCACTTATTATATTCATTCATTGCAAGCAGCATTTTTCTCCCTCTGAACTTATTTACGTCTAAGAATTTATTTACACGAAAAAAGAGGGCGTGAAAAAGCTATTCTGCATCAAGTAATAAGAACAGCTAAACAAAAATAGTTCCCACTATTTTTCGTTTGGTTGGGCTTGTTACCGCAGATGCAAGCTTTTGAACACTATTTATACGAAAAAAAGACTGCGACACAATTTTTGTCACAGTCTCTTACTATAATGCTGATTTATACAAAATAAAATTTCGTTCGCTCGATAGCATTACGCGCCATCAGACATTTTCCATATTCATTCAATGTTTCTGGTGTACGATCGCTCTTTTCAGCAAACTCCAAAATTCGAGCAATCTGATTCTCTACATCCGCTTGGTTGAGATTTTCCATCCAGAAGTGAACGACTAGGTAATAGCGCTCTTCGAATAAATACAAATCAGTCCAAGCAGACTCTAGTTCGACATCTGTTGCAAGTTGGATCACTTGTTCAAAATCTTCAAAAGCAAAAGTTGCTTGTCTTTCCTGTTCTTCTAGGGCGCTTCCAGATAATTCTTCCTCCGGATCGCTACCAATAATCTGCTGACGAAGAAAGTCACTCACATCTTCTGAATCAACAGTAGAATCTTCTGATTGAGAAATTTCTTCATCCGGAAGATTTTTACTGATAAACAGTTCTAATCCGTCTCCTTTTGGCAAAACTTGGAAAGTGACAGCTTCGCTTCCTCGGAACTCCTCTTCGATATCAACTTCTTCCAAAATACTATAAAAGAAATTTTCGATTTCTTTGTGATTGCCAAGTAAATCCAAAAATGAAACGCCCCGTTCCTCTAAATCTTCATGACCAATTAGTACACGGATCGTATTTTCATTAATATGTTTCATTTCCATTTTGCTACACCTCACTTTGCCACAATGTTTAATATAGATTCATTGTAGCGAAATCAGCTTAAATGTAAAGAAAAAAAATCTCGCTGTTAAGTGAATTTAATAAAACCAGCGGATTTTTCAACCTTTCAAGCTATCTTATTTAACTATAACATTTTTGGCAGACGAATACTATATAGCCGACTTTTCAGCTAATTTTTCCTCTCTATTTTTCGTGCAATCATCATCTTCTACTACCTTTTTATACATCTAATCAAGAATACTTTTTGTAAAAACAAAAAAACTTGGAAAAACTATCTTTGTAATAGTCTTTTCCAAGTTTCGTATTATCCTTCTATAATCCAGCCATCAATTGTGCTTGACGTAATTCTAATTGTCGTACATCGCGCGGTAGGAACCGACGAATTTCATCTTCATTAAAACCAACTTGCAGACGTTTATCATCAATCATGATTGGACGGCGAAGCAATCCAGGATTGTTTTGCACAAGTTCCAATAATTCTTGTAACGGCAGATCATCTAAATCCATGTTCAGTTTTTGGAATACTTTGGAACGTGTCGAGATGATTTCTTCTGTTCCGTCTTCTGTCATTTGTAAAATCGCTTTTAATTCAGAACTGTTCAATGGTTCTGAAAAAATATTACGTTCAACAAATGGAATCTGATGTTCTTGCAACCACGCACGAGCCTTTCTGCAGGAAGTACAACTTGGGGAAGTATATAATGTTAACAACGTGCACCACTCCTTTTCGTGATAAGAATCACTTTTTTGTAACAGAAGATCATAATAATCTCCCATCTGTTTCTATTATACATAATCAACTTTTAAATAGCTACCTTTTTTTCATAATTTTTTTAAAAAAATGAAAGTTATCTAAGGTTAATATACAGTAAAACCAGCATTCTCGCTTTTTTTATCATTTAAAAATTAGAGTTTTCAAATCTAATTCAAATTTTCTAAACATATGAAACAGCGCATAAAACTGTACTATTATTTTATCTCAAAAGCTAAATGAAACCGATTTCTTAAGATTTTTTATGTTTTTTATTTCTTTAATAGTAATGTTTTCTGTCATTTTAAATAATACTGTTCTTTATTATAACGCTTATTTTCTCTGTTATATAAGCGTAGTATTTTAAAGCAATTATTACTAAATAAAATTTACTATAAACAAATAAATCAAATAACGTTATTTTATGTTTGAATAGTTATATTGAGACTGTATTAAAAAAATAAATCTTTCGAAAATTCCACAGAGATTGCATTAAAATAAATCAATCGACTTCTACCATAATGATTAATTTGTTCATCAAACTTATTGACGTGTTTCACGATTTTTAGTGAAAAAAACTGAAATATAAAAACCTTATTCTGTCAAGGAAATAGAAATATAGTAAGAAAAACCTTTATTTATCAGCTTTTTTAGACAATTTTTTCTGTTACAATAGTCAAGGATTTGTGAAAAAATCAATGAAAACCGAAAGGCGTGTAAAATTTTGATTAAATCAGTTGTGTTTGATGTTGATGATACGATGTATGATCAGCAGCAGCCATTTCGAAACGCGGTCAAAAGAGTCGTTCCGCTTGTTTCAGATGCAGATATGCATCCACTATATATCCGGTTCCGCCATCATAGTGATGAAAACTTCCCAAAAGTAATGGCAGGAGATTGGACACTAGAATATATGCGAGCACATCGGATCAGCCAATCACTAAAAGATTTAGACTACCCTCATATTACGGAAGAAGATGGCCTCTTATTTCAAAAAATTTACGAGGAAGAACTTGATAATATCTGCTTGCATGAGGAGGTCAAAAAAACCCTCGATTTCTTGAAGGAAAAGAATGTCCCATTAGGAATTATCACAAATGGGCCGACTGACCATCAGACAAAAAAACTGAAGCAACTTCAATTGAACAATTGGATTCCTTCCCGCAATATGCTCATTTCTCAAGCAACAGGTTTCCAAAAACCAGAAAAAGAGATTTTTCAGCTGGCTGAGAAAGAATTTCATATGCTTCCAGAAGAGACCTTATACGTTGGCGATAATTACGACAATGATGTTCTAGGTGCAAAAAGTGCTAACTGGCAAGCGCTTTGGTTCAACCATCGAGAACGCAAAATTGAACAGACTCCAATTTGCGATATCGAGATTTCTTCTTTTGATCAGCTGTTAGAGACAATGAAGACAATCTTTGTATAACCTTTAAAAATAGAAATAAAAAAATGATAGCAAGGAAGCTGGGATAAAATGGAATCCCAGCCTCCTTGCTATTTTTTAAATCAAATAAACAATCGCTTCTTTAGAAAGACTTTCTTACCCATTACTGAACGCTTTTTCGAGTCTCTTACTCCTCGATTTCTCCTACACTTAAAATCATGCGGATGTCTTCTTCAGTCAGTTTCGTCAACTGTTCTTCATTACCTTGGATCACTTTTTGGAACAGTTCGCGTTTTTCTTGCTGGAGTGAATCCATGCGTTCCTCAATCGTTCCTTCAGAGATCATACGCCACACCTCTACCACATTTTTTTGTCCGATCCGATGTGCACGTCCAGCAGCTTGTTCTTCAATGGCAGGATTCCACCAAAGGTCATACAAGATGACCGTATCTGCTCCCGTGAGATTCAATCCAGTTCCCCCAGCCTTTAAGGAAATCAGAAAAACATCTTTTTCGCCAGCATTAAATGCGTCTACCATACTTAACCGATCTTGTGGTTTCGTACTGCCTCTTAAATAAAATGTCGAGATCCCTAGCTCGGCTAACTCTTCTTGCAAGATAGTCAGCATCCCTGTAAATTGAGAAAACAGCAAAACTCTTCGTTTGTTCTCTTTGGCAGCTACCAGTAGATCTTTTACTTGTTCGAGCTTGCCGGAACCGCCTTGGTAATCTTCAATAAACAGACGAGGATCGCAGCAAATTTGTCGCAGTCTTGTCAGACCAGCAAGTATCCCGATCCGGTTTTTCTTGAATGCTTCAGAATCCATTGATGTGATTTCTTCACGCATTTGACGCAAGTAAGCTAAATAAACAGTTTTTTGTTCTTCTGTAAGTGCAGAATATAGATTCATCTCTGTTTTTTCCGGCAAGTCTTTCAACACAGTTTGTTTATCTCGCCGTAAAATAAACGGTCGAATCATTTGCGCAATTTCTTCTGCGGCAAGTTCCCTGAATTTTGTTTTAGTCGGGAAAAATCCTGGCATAATCGTTGCAAACAATGACCACAATTCTTCTAAATTATTCTCGATTGGTGTCCCACTCAGTGCAAACCGCTGAGGTACAGCTAATTCTCTCAATGCTTGTGCAGTTTTCGTACTGCTATTTTTGACCATTTGTGCCTCATCAAGAATCAAATAATCAATTTTTTGCGACTGATAATTAGCTAGATCTTGTCTTAAGCTGGCATAAGAAGTCACTCGGATATCTGTGTCTTTAGCCAGTAATTCTTCACGTTCTTTTTTATTCCCATTGATTACTTGGATACTCAAAGAAGGGGCGAATTTTCTCACCTCTGCCTGCCAGTTGTAAATTAAGCTCGCAGGCGCTACGATCAAAGCAGAGAAGCTTTTCCGTTCTTCTTTTTCCGAAAGTAAAAAGGCAATTGTCTGTAGTGTTTTCCCAAGTCCCATTTCATCGGCTAAAATACCGCCAAACTGATAATGACCTAACATCTTCAACCATCGAAAACCTTGCTTTTGATAATCTCTCATCGTTGCATTTAATCCTTTGGGAAGCTGCGCCTGGTATCTTTCTGGATGAATGAGATCTTGTACCATCGTTTGGAACGATTCACTAAAAGTAGCATTGCTTTTTTCCAATTGATTTTGAATGATCAATCCTTGATTTTTAGGTACATGGATCGTTCTTTCTTCTGTACGTATCGATTCCCGTAATTGTTGCAACACTTGGCTTGTTTGTTGAAATTCTTCTGAATCAAAAGAAAGAACCTGACCATTTTCTAATGTATAAAAAGCATCATTTCTCAGCAAGCTTTGCAGGACATGATCGATTTCTTGCTCCTCTATCCCTGTCACATCGAATCGAATATCGAGCCATGAACCGGTCTCGGTTACTTCGATTTTCGGTTGATGTTTATGCGCATCTAAATACAACTCTCGCAATTTTCTTCCAAGTCTGACTTCACCAAACTGACGGAAGACAGATAGTTCTGTGCGGAAAAAGGCATATAGTTCTTCCCCGCTTGGCAATGGACGTTCATAACCAGTTTCATTTTTCTGGTAGCGATACATTCTGAATAGATCAAGTACTCGTTTCTCTTCTACTGTGTCACGTAACACCTGAAAAGCCTGTTCTGTCGAGACCTCATGCTTCGGGTCAGTCGAATAGATGACTTCGCCATAGACGAAATCGACTCGAGCTTGGATTTTTCCTTTTGCTTTTCGGAAAAAGAAAATAAATTCGACGGGGATATCTGCTACTTCCTCTTCTACTGCAGGGGCAATAGCTACGTTGCCGATCTCTGAAAGCAGAGGGATAATCTCTTTAAACAAAGACGGTAATTCTTTTTTCTTGAACACTACTTCTGGTTTCTCCAATCGGCGAATCAATTGTTTCCAAGTTTGATAAACCGTTTGTTGATATTTCGTCAGAGAATAAAATGTCCCTTGGATAACTCCCCACTGATAATGCATAAAGAAAAAATCAAAATCATTCAATGCTTGCAGCAAATAATCTTCTCCAAATTTTTCCACTTTGAATGATAAAGGTTTGTTTTGATCGGAAAATTGTATTCCTTGATCGTTTTGTTCATTTATCTGCAGATGCAAACGTGTAGTCTGATTCATCTGCTCTAACAGGAAGCGGGCTTGTTCTACTGGGAGAAGCAGATATCTTTTATCTAGTTTTCCTTTGACTTGTAAGCCGTTCGTACCTAATAATTGATGCGTCTGAGCACTTCCTGCAAGATGCGTGAGTATTTTTTGATCTTCTTTTTGAAACGCCCGTTTATCTAGACGAAACTGGTACTGTTTATTAACAGTGTAAGTTTCTTTTTCTGCGTAAGCTTGTAAAAAATCATAGATGTTTTTTACGATATATGTTTTTTTCGGTGATGCCAATGAACCGATACGCAAGTAAAGTGCCAAAATAGAAAGCTCTGGGTGATACTGATTAGTCTCAATCGTTTCTACTTGGTATTCAATAATCAAAGGTTGCACCGCTTGAGGATTGTTTTGTGTTTTTAGACGAGAAAAACCTTTTGCAATGATTTCTCCCTCACTTGTTGCTTTTACCGGTTCTAGCATTGGCTGGTCTTTTTTCATGATACGAGATAGATTTTTCGACCGTAAATAAAGTTCCACAGCAACTGTATGCTTACAATATTTATGTTCCTCCCAATAGGGACATTGGCAGTAATCTATCTCTTTTGCTGTACCATCCAAATCAACCATATACAATTCACTGCCCAAGACTTCTGCATGCCACACGTTTTCTTCTTGGTCAGGGACAACCGATAACACTCGGCCTTCTTGCAAGTATTGACGTCCACGTGCAATGACTTTTTCTGGAATACTCCATTTCATAGTTACCAATCTCCCTTTTTATCCAAGTTGATAGCGTATTTTGCTTTGTCCGCTACCTTCTGTATCAATTCTTATTTGTTGTAATACTCGTTCTTTCAATTCTCTTACATGACTAATGATGCCGATCATTCTTCCTTCACTTTCGATCGTTTCTAAAGCTTCCATTGCCATTTCCAAAGCTTCTTCATCTAATGACCCAAATCCTTCATCAATAAACAATGCATCGATTGCTACACCACCAGCTTGTGTCTGGATCACATCGGCAAGAGCTAATGCTAAAGAAAGTGCTGCAATAAAACTCTCACCGCCAGACAGGGTATGCGCACTTCGAGACATACCTGCCTGATCATCATAGATATTGATTTCTAATCCGGTTTTCCCTCGATAACTGCCAATGGTATCCGCTAGCTCAAATTGATAACGATTTTTCGTTAAATGTTGGAGATGATCATTTGCTACTTGTAACACTTCTTGAAGATAAACCTGAAGCACATACCGTTCCAAACTAGTCTTCTTAGGATTTTCTCCGTTGAATGTTTGCGAAAGCTGCTGTAATTGCGTAAGCTCATCTAATTTCGTCTGGCTTGTGTGATAAATCGAAAGACATTCATCGTAGATTTTCTGATTACTAATTTTTTGTTCTTGTAAACCGTATATCTTTTCTTGCTTTATTTCGATCATACGTCTTATCTCTTCTAACTGTTGGCTGATCTCTTCTGTATCTGGGAATGTCTCAGTTAGCTGGATATTTTCTAATTGACGCAGCCGGTCAGCTGTCACTAATTGCTCTTCATGATAAGAAGTAACTGTACGTTGGTTTTCTTTATATTGTACTTGCTGTTGTGCAAATGCACAGATTTCTTCAATTGTTGAAAAATACGACTGGCTTTCTAACTTTTTAGCTATTCTTTCTTGTTCCTTTTCTATTTTTTCATCTATTTTTTCTATTTGTTCATGTTGAAGATCAAGCTGTGTCCGAAGCGTATGAAGATCTTGCAACAATTGCACTCCTGCTTTCTGCTCAACAGCTAGTTGATTCGAGTCTTTTTCTAACTGTTTTTCAAGTCGTCGTATCTCCTCTTCTAAACAGTTACTATCCGTATCTTGCAATTGTTGTTCTAAACTTTTGATTTCTCCTTGCAGTTGCTGGAGCTGATTATTTTTTTCTGTCTGCTGCTGTTTGTAGACAGCTAATTGTTGTTCGAGCTTTTCTGCTTGTTGTCTTATTTCTTTCAGCTCTATTCTTGTATTGGCCATCTTGCTTTTTCGTCTATCTAAAGATTGTTCGATTACTACAAGAGCTGTTTTTGTTTTTTGTTCTGTTATCTCAGGAAATGCCTTTTTCAAAGCCTGTTGCAAGTGTTCTTCTTGTTCAGCCAATTGTATATTCGTTGCCATGATTTTTTGTTCTAAATCTGATAATTGTTGTTGAAGATTATTTTCATGTGCTTCACTTTTGGCAATGATTTGCTGAGTTCTTTCTATAGCAGACTCAGCTTCTGCCAGTTGTTGCTCTACTTTTAAGATATCTTCCTTATTTGGCTGTTCGTGTTTTAATTGTTGTATGGGGTGTTCCGTTGATCCACAAACAAGACATGGCTCCCCTGGACGCAAAAAAAGCTGAAGACGAGCAATTTGCTGCTTTGCCCATTGGCTTTTCAGCTGTTCTGCTTGTTCTGTCTGTTCTTTCAATAGCTGACTATTTTTTGTTATTTCTTCAGTTGCTTTTTTGAGTTCTTCTCTTATCTGTGCGAGCGACCCAGTGTCTTTTGCTTTTTGTTTTTCTATTTCTTGCTGCTTTTCATCTAGATATTTTAACTGTCCAAAAGCAAGACGATCTTCTTGCAGTTTTTCCTGATCCAGTAAATTTTCTTGAAGAATTCGAGTTCTTTCCTGATAGATAGCGAGATTTTGATACAGCTTCTCGGCATTCAATTCTTCTTTATCCAATGAAATTGTTAATTGTTCTGCGTCTTGTTTTTTACTACGTAAGGATTCGACAATTGGCACCATCATCTGTTTGTTTTGCAGTTTTTGAGCAGCTTCTTTGATTTTTGTTTGTCGGCGTACGCGGTTTGCTTCATTTTTTTGCCACTCTTCATAATTCTGCGTAGTCATCGCTAGTTTCTTTGTTTGCTCACTACTTTTTTGTGACAGTTCTATTTTTTCAGCTTTTATTTCTTGTAGGCGCTGGATTGGTTCGACTAATCGTTGCGTAAATTCATAATACCCAATCCATCGTTTCTTTTCCTCTATTTCGTCTTTTTGAGCAGCTAATTCCTTTTGCTTGTTTATTAATATCGTTTTTTCTTCATAACTTTTTTTCAAGCTTTCAAAACGATAGTAGGAATTTTCTAGTTGCTTTTGTTTTTCCTGAAGTTCCGTTAGAGCTTCTTTTTCTTCCGTGATTTGTTTTTCGAGTATTGCCTGATGGTTTGTCCATTGGGCTAAAACGGCTTCAAACCCTGCTGCTGGTTCCTCTTCTTTGACTAAAACAAACCTTTTTTGCAGAAGATGCAGCTCTTGCTCTAAATGATCCAATTTTTGTTGCTGTTGTTTTGCTTTTTCTTTTAATCGCTCATTGAACTGTTGGAAAAATTGAGTACCGAATAAATGACGTAAAACAGTCTCTTTATCACTGCTTGATGAAACCAAAAAATTACGGAATTCTCCTTGGGGTAGTAAAACGATTTGAGAAAACTGTTTCGCATCGAGATTCATCAGTTCTCTGATCAACTGATCTGCTTCTGTACGTTTTGTGATTTGTTTTATTTCTTTTCCTTTCCCATCAAAAATGGTCAACGTTACTTTGGCTGCCTGTTTTTTTGTTCCGTTTCCTTTTCGTTTTGCTAAAACTTGTTCTGGTTTTCGTTCGATTTCATAGCTCATCTGCTGATGTTCAAAAGAAAAAGTCACGCTTGTTTCTTCGTCTGGTGTAGCAAACAAAGAGCGCATCTCTTTTCCAGAGCGAAGTCTTCCGGAAGTTTCACCAAAAAGTGCGAAGGTGATCCCATCAAAAATCGTCGTTTTGCCAGCTCCTGTCTTCCCGCTGATCAAAAAAAGCGGTGCTTCTGTCAAACGTGAAAAATCTACGGTCTCATTGATAAAAGGACCAAAATTTTTAAGTTGTAATTTTTTCGGTTTCATTCTTGATCATTCCATTTCCATGATTTCTTGCAACGTTTCTCCGAGCCATTTTTCTTGGTTTGCAGTTAGCTGCTCTTCCGTCATTTCACTAAAAAATGCTTCTGCTAATTTTTGAGGATCTTTCATTTCTAGTACTTTTCGTTTGCGCTTTGTTTGTTCTGCTCGACCGTTTGCCCGTTCAATCCCCAAAATACGAGGATATATTTGCCGAAGCTGGTTCATCATATTCGGGATGATCGTTCTATCAGCGAGATAGATATAGATGTAATTCTCCCGATTGACGGACTGATAAAAGGCAGGATCCAGCAATTCTTTGAAACTCGCTGTTATTTCTTCAATGTCATGCAGGGGTTCGATCTCCCTAAAATTCAACTCCAGGCCTGTTGTCAGGTCAACGATCCATACGCCTTTTTTTTGGTTGATCTCAGATAAAGAGAATTTCAATGGGGAACCGCTATAGCGAGCATTATCCTGTCTCAAAGCAGCTTGATTATGCAAATGTCCTAGTGCTACATAATCAAACGGTGTAAGTAGTTCACCAGGGATTGAATCCAACCCGCCTACTTCGATTTTCGTTTCCGAATCAGATTTTACACTTCCCATTACAAAAAAATGGCTAATCAATACTTGTTTTTTTTCTGAATCAAATAGCTCCTGCATTTTATCTATCACCTTGGCTACCGCTTGCTTGATCGTTCGGATATTGTCATCTTCAAAATATAATCTCGCTGCAATTGGTTCAAAGTAAGGAAGAAAGAAAAATTGTACGTTTTTAAACTCGACTGGTTCAAATGCTTCTGCTAGCTGTGTTCGCAAAAAATAGTTCGAATAACTGAACCATGGCGTACCCGCTGAAAGTCTCGTACTGCTATCGTGATTTCCTGATATAGCAAAAATCGGGATCTTTTCCTTTAAATTCCAATCGACCATCAATTCATTGTATAATTCTACGGCATCAACAGCTGGGACACTCCTATCATATAAGTCTCCGGCAATCACGATTGCCTCTACTTTTTCTTCTTTCGCGATATCTAGTATAGAAGATAGTACATGACGCTGGTCTTCAATCAAGTCATAACCTTGTAGTTTTTTTCCGATATGCCAATCGGCTGTATGTAAAAAACGCATTCAATCACCTCAAAAAATGTCCTTCTAATTATTATAACACTTTGATCCATTACATGACACCTGTCTTCTATTTTACATATTGGAACGCAAAAAGAGGGCAGACTTGACGTCTCTCCCTCGTTTTCATTGAAAAAGTCTGAACTGAACAGGACAGTAGATTCAAAAGACCGCCCACGCATAAACTTATCATTTTATTTTTTTTTGACTTCATATTTGAAATCAGGGTTCACTTCTTTGTCCAATTTGTCAAAAGCTGCTTGTGTTCGTCGTTCGATCTCCGCCATACCTTCTTTATCCGTTTTCTTGATATCTGATAAGTCGATTGGTTCGCCGAAACGCACTGTCACTCTCTGACGCTTGAACAGATCCCCAAGTGTCAACGGACCTTGATATACAGCTGGCACGATTTTCGCTTTAGACATTCTGGAAATCAATGCCATTCCGCCTTTAAGTTCTGTAGCATGTCTTGTCCCACTGGGAAACATGATCAAACTCAAATTTGTCGATTTCAAAATCTTTACAGGTGTTTTAATGACGCTTGGTCCTGGTTTTTCTCTTTTAACTGGAAAAGCATTGGATCGAGTTAATATAAATCGCAGAACTGGATTTTTGAACAGTTCTTCTTTTGCCATAAAGCTGAATTCCTTGGGTGCTGCAGCTACCGCCAGATATAATGGGTCCCACCAAGTACGATGGGGAGCAACTAGTATGTAATTCTCATCTTGCGGTAAAACTTCTTTATTCTCATAGCGGGCATTTCCATTAACTAAGGCTAATAGTACTCGAACTACCCCGCGCATAAATCGATAAAACATAGTCTCTTCCTTTCCCTTCTTATGGTCATAGTATGCATAAAAAATAGAGGTTTGACAAGCCACCTTGGTTCTTTTTAATAAAAATAGTATAATACAGACGACTATTTTTTTCATTTTGGAGGGAATCCATGCTTCACGAAGACGAACGAATCGACCAATTATACGCAGAAGATATCAAGATTATCCAAAGTTCCAAAGTGTTTTCTTTTTCTTTAGATGCTGTGCTGCTTGCTCACTTTTCCCGTGTACCTAAAAAAGGGAAGATTGTTGACCTTTGTGCAGGAAATGGCGCAGTTGGACTTTTTTTAAGTAAACGAACCCAGGCGGCTATCGACGCTATCGAACTTCAACCTCGTCTAGCAGACATGGCAAGACGTAGTATCGCGCTTAACCATTTAAATGAACAAATGACCGTCCACACCATCGATCTGAAAGACAGCTTATCTGTCGTTCGGCATAATTCTTGTGACTTAGTCGTCTGTAATCCACCTTATTTCAAAGGGCTGCCAACAAATAAAACGAACCCTAATAAACACCTGGCAATCGCCCGTCATGAGATCCATACGACGTTAGAAGAAGTGATCGATATTTCAAGTAAGCTACTAAAAACAAATGGACGCTTTACTATGGTCCATCGTCCTGATCGGTTCTTAGAAATCATTCAGGTCATGCAAGACTATCGAATTGCACCTAAAAGGATCCAATTTGTTTACCCAAAACCTGGAAAAGAGGCAAATATTTTGTTAGTTGAAGGAATCAAAGAAGGCAAATTAGACGGATTCAAAGTCGCTCCACCATTGATCACTTACAATATGGATGGAGAATACACTGTAGAGATTCGTGAGATGCTCTATGGCAAATGAACATTATTTTTACGTGTTATTCTGTAAAGATCAGACATTTTATGGTGGATATACAACCGATCTTTCTAGACGATTAGAGGAACATAACAATGGTACTGGCGCTAAATATACTCGTCTTCAAAAAAGAAGACCTGTTAAGATGATCCATGCAGAAGTATTTTCTTCAAGAAGCGAAGCAACAAAAGCAGAAGCTGCATTCAAAAAACTCACCCGAAAACAAAAAGAACGTTATTTACAGACACACTCAACCGTTTTGCTTCCTGAATCTATATGAATGTTAAAAACACGATAAATATAAAAAAACTTCAGGCAAAAACAAATGTTTTTGCCTGAAGTTTTTTGTAGCTATCATTCTGTCACGTTTGTCTCACTGCTGTTCGTACTTGAACTTCCTCCTAGCAAGGCTTCGCTGACTAAGTGAATGTAATGTGTCATCCCTTCAGGATTTGGATGGACTTGATCATCATAAAACCAGTCACTATGGTCATTACTGTAGCTGTACCAATCAATCAGCGTCATATTGTCGTATTTTTTCGTCATCTGTTCAAGCATCGCATTCACGTCATTTTGCCAGCGCTTCGTCGGTACTCGGACATTGACCCAGTATACTTTTCGATCACCGATTGCATCCATCACACTATCAAACTGAGCTTCCGAGAATGAGCCATTCGTTCCTAGTCCAATCAGAACAGTGTCTTTCAACAAATCTTGCTCCTTTAATTTTTCAATGTACGGTACACTGGCATATAATTGTCGTCCGACATCTCCATCTACCACTACTTTTGGATAAAGTTCTTGTAGATCCGTTGCAGCATCCAACATAACTGAATCACCAAATGCCGTTAGTTCTAATTTTTGTGCCTTATTCCCTTGTGCCTTGGACAACTCGTACTTATCAAGGATCGCTTGGTCAACCGAACTAGTGGTGTTTTCTGAATTGTTTCTGGTTTCTTCTGCTAGTTTTTTACTTTCAGCGATTTTTGCCTGCAGTTGTTTTTGATCGGCTGTTACAGCGTTTTTCGGTGCCGTAACGAAACCAACGAGTGCAATTGCTACAAGTAATGTGCCTGGAACAACCCATGGTTTGCTCTTACTGATGATCGGTTTGCTGAACCATCCTTTCATCACTTGGAATGTACGACCATAATCAAAACGTGCTAGCGGACGCTCCACATATCGATAAGAAAGTTCACTGATGATTAGAATCAATGTGATTTCCACTAAAGTATGCAACAAAACGTGATCGGCAATATCAGTCACCTTTGCTTCATAAAAAATCATAACTGGAAACTGATACAGATAAATGCCATAGCTTCGTTTGCCAATCCAAGTAAATACTGGATTTGTCAGCCATCGATTCAAACTTGCTCCGGGGTGTGCTGTCACTGCAACTAGCACTACGCATAACAGACTCACTAGGAGCATTCCTCCGTAATAGATGAAATTGTAATGATCATCTAAAAAGAAGAAGCAAAGAATCAGTGCCAAAAGTGAGATTCCTCCAGCGATATTCAGAATATTTTTCGCTTGTTTCGGGATGTTTTTCTTTAAACGCGTACTTGGCCAAACAAACGCAAGCGCACTTCCCAACCATATAGAAAACAGACGAGTGTCGGTACCGTAATAAACACGGGTTGGATCGCCTCCTGGTGTATACAAGATCATCATCAAGATGGCGGAGAGGAAGGATGTACCTAACACAGTATAAAAGATCCATTTTCTTTTACGAACAAATACCATCAACAATACAAACAAGATCGGCCAAACCAAATAGTTTTGACCTTCTACTGCTAAAGACCAGATATGCGTAAACGGTGACTCATTAGCAAATCGATCGAAATAAGATAAACCGTTATTGATTTGCCACCAGTTGTTGACATACAGTAAGCTGCTGACCACAACTCCTCGAAGATTGTTTAACAGCCCTCGCTGAAACAAAGTGATATAAGCCGAAGCTGTCACAAGCATAAAAACAAGTGCCGGATAGAGTCTCTTCATTCTTCTGACATAAAATTGCCAAATATTGATTTTTCCATTTTGTTCCCATTCCTGCCGCAGCAGATCCGTGATCAAATAACCAGATACAACGAAAAAAATCGGAACGCCCAAATAGCCGCCTTTCATACTAGTTGGCAGAAGGTGATATAAGATAACACCCACCACAGCTAATGAACGGAGCCCATCAAACCCAGTGATGTAGCGGCTGTTTTTTAACCTTTTTTGTTTTTCCATTCAATATTCCAACTTTTCATAAACTTTTTTCATTCGTAATATACGGGTATTAAGTGAAAATAGCAAGTAGAATCGTGTCCTTTCTCTACTATTTTTTTCTATCATCCCATAAATTTAAAAAAATAAACATGCTTTTTTTCAACTTTAAGAAAATTTCAAATAAAAAAGCAGTTTTTCTTTGCTGATTCTACTATGGTAGAAAAAAACTGCAGACAAACGAACGTCTGTCTACAGCAGTATTTCATGAATTTTTGTCAAACTCGATCTAAATGCCATCCTCATAGAAACGACCAAGTATCTGGACGTTTTCTGCAATACTTACAAAAGCTTGTGGATCAGAAGCTTTCATTGCTTCTCTAAGTAGAGGCAGTTCGTATCGTGTAACGATCGTCATCAATACTGTCTGCTTATCATGCTTATAAGCACCTTCTGCTTCATTGATGATCGTGATCCCTCTACGCATACAGTTTTGGATTTCATTTACTACTTTTTCTGGATGTTTCGTTACGATCATTACCTGCATCTTCTTTTGTTTAGTATAAACGACATCAGTTACTTTTCCACTGACGAAAATAGACAACGTACTGTAAAACATATATTGCCAGCCAAATAGAATTCCGGCAACAAAAACGATCAATGCATTGAAGTAGATCGAAATAGAACCAATCGACTTTCCTGTTTTTTTACGAATCGTGATACTCACGATATCTAGACCGCCCGATGATAGGCCGTTTCTCAACGCTAGCCCAATACCTAGTCCCATCACAGCCCCCCCAAACAACGCACAGATGATTGGATCAGTAGATAGGACTGTTTCCGGTAAAATATGGATACAAAGGGAGGTCAAAGTGACTGTGATAAAAGTGAAAATTGTAAACTTCTTCCCGATTTTTAACCACGCCAATACAAACAAAGGTATATTCAGTAAATACAAAGTTGTTGATACCGGTACTTCGAATCCTATCAGTGATTTTGACAAAGTCGTCAAAATCTGAGCTAGACCAGTAATACCACTTGAATAAATATGTCCTGGCTGATAAAAGAAATTCAATGCGACTGATGCGATCAACGCATAAACGATAGATACCGAAAGCTTGGTCGTGTAATCATGATAAGCCCAATTTTCGAATGTTTTTTTCATGGAAAAGCCCCGCTTTATATGTTATGGCTTCATTATAAAGTGTTTTTCAATTAAATCAAGGTTGTCAAAAGAAGCGTATTTGACAAATCCTTTTTACCTTTTTATCGGCTATTCTTCTATATTCGTTACATCAATATTCAATTCGAACAATTGTAAAGGCGAAACCATACTTGGTGCATCACTCATCACATCGGCTGCTTTTCCGTTTTTAGGAAAGGCAATGACTTCACGAATATTATCTTCTCCGGCTAATAACATTGCAAAACGGTCCAATCCTAATGCAATACCGCCATGTGGAGGGAATCCGTAATCTAAAGCTGTTAACAAGAAACCAAATTGTTCTTCCATTTGTTCTTTTGTAAAGCCTAGAGTTTCTAGTACTTTTTCTTGAAGCTCACGAGTATGAATACGGATAGAACCTCCGCCTAGTTCATAACCGTTCAAGACGATATCATAAGCTTCTGCATAGACTTTTGCAGGGTCTTCAGCCAATAACGGGATATCTTCTTCTTTTGGCATCGTGAATGGATGGTGAGCAGAGACATATCGACCTTCTTCTTCTGAAAATTCAAATTGTGGCCAATCAGTTACCCATAAGAAATTGAATTTCGATTCATCAATTAATCCTAATTCTTTTCCTAAACGTGTCCGGATAGCACCTAATGCAGCAGCGACGATTTCACTTTTATCTGCGCCAAACATCAGCAAGTCACCTGGTTTTGCATCTGTTGCTTTAATGATTGCTTCTGTTGCTTCTCCCATGAATTTAGCAATTGGACCTTTCAATCCGTCTTCTTCTACTTTCAGCCATGCAAGCCCCTTAGCTCCGAATTGTCCTACATATTGACCTAACTGATCCATGTCTTTTCGTGAGTAGCGATCTGCAGCGCCTTTAGCATTCAATGCTTTCACGACACCGCCGTTTTCAAGAGCCATTTGGAAGACTTTGAATTCTACTTCTTTGACTGTATCGCTTAGATCGATCAATTCCATGTCAAAACGTGTATCCGGTTTGTCGCTGCCGTAGCGAGCCATTGCTTCATCATAGGTCATACGAGGAAATGGCAATGTGACTTCGATACCGCGAACTTCTTTCATTACCTTCGCAATCAATCCCTCTGTGTAAGTTTGGATTTCTTCTGCTGTTAAGAACGTTGTTTCAATATCTACTTGCGTAAATTCAGGCTGACGGTCTCCACGTAAATCTTCATCGCGGAAACAACGAACGATTTGATAATAACGGTCGAATCCAGCATTCATCAGCAATTGTTTAAACAATTGAGGAGATTGCGGCAACGCATAGAAATGTCCAGCATGGACACGTGAAGGAACTAGGTAGTCTCTTGCGCCTTCTGGTGTAGATTTCCCTAGGTAAGGTGTTTCGATATCGAGAAAGTCATTATCATCTAAATAATGACGAATCGCTTTTGTTGTCGCATTTCTTAATTTGATGTTTTTAGTCATTTTTGGACGACGCAGATCCAAATAACGATATTTCAAACGTATTTCGTCACTGATTGCTTGATCATCTTCAATTTGAAATGGCGGGGTTTTTGCTTGATTCAAAATCACGATTTCACTTGCAATCACTTCGAATTCACCAGTGGCCATTTTAGGATTTACTGCATTTTCTCCGCGTCTTCTAACTTCCCCAGTCACTTCGATCACGTATTCACTGCGACATTTATCCGCGATTTCCCATGCTTCTTTGTTGATTTCAGGATTAAAGACGATTTGAACGATTCCTTCACGATCACGTAGGTCGATAAAGATTACTCCCCCAAGGTCTCGTCTTTTTTGTACCCATCCTTTTAATGTAACTGTTTGTTCTAATTGTTGTTCGGAAACTAATCCGCAATAGATCGTTCTTTGTGCCATTTATTTTTTTCCTCCTACTCGAATAAAGTCATTTCATCATAGACTTCATCAAAATGTTCATATATTTCTTCTAATGGAAAACTTTTTTCTTTTCGGCTTGCCATTGCTTTGACATTAATCGTTTGACTAGCAAGCTCATCTTCACCGATCACCAATACTAATTTGGCATTCGCTTTATCTGCTGTCTTAAATTGCGCTTTTGCTTTACGGTTCATGAAGTCGCGGTCAGCTGAAAAACCAAAGTTTCGAATCGCTTGGACCACTTTCAATGCTTCGATATTTGTTTCGTCTCCGAGTGCGACCACGTAAGCATCCAACTCATTAAATGCAGGGATAACTACTTCCTCTGCCTCCATAGTCAAGAGTAATCGCTCGATACCCATTGCAAATCCGAAGCCAGGTGTTGAAGGACCACCTAGTTCTTCCACTAGATTGTCATAACGTCCGCCTGCGCAAATCGTTGCTTGTGCCCCCATTTTTGGTGCGTCACTCATGATTTCAAAAATCGTATGTGTGTAATAATCTAGTCCGCGAACCATATTACTGTCGATTTCATAAGGAACAGCCAATGCATCCAGCATGGAAACAACGGTATCAAAATGTTTTTGAGCAGGCTCGCTTAGATAATCTAAGATAGATGGAGCTTCTGCCACAAATTTTTGATCTCGTTTGTCTTTACTGTCCAATACGCGTAATGGATTTTCATGAAGGCGGCGTTTAGAGTCTTCACTCAGCTCTGATTCAAAAGGTAAAAGATAGTCGATCAATGCTTGACGATAGGCTTGACGCGTTTCTTTATCACCTAATGAATTGATGACTAGCCGGATTTGCGTGATCCCCAACTGTTTGAAGAAATCAAGTGCCATCACCATGCTCTCCACATCAGTTGCAGGGTTTTCTGATCCAAATGCTTCTACTCCGATTTGATGGAATTGACGTAACCGTCCTTTTTGAGGGCGTTCGTAGCGAAACATTGGTCCCATATAAAAAGTTTTGAACGGTTTCGCATACTCTGGGCCGAACAATTTATGCTCAA
This sequence comes from Enterococcus sp. FR204, assembly GCF_031143325.1. Classification (NCBI taxonomy): domain Bacteria; kingdom Bacillati; phylum Bacillota; class Bacilli; order Lactobacillales; family Enterococcaceae; genus Enterococcus; species Enterococcus sp. FR204. The sequence goes on from NZ_JAKZIW010000013.1 coordinate 21,717, forward strand.
CAAAAGAACGAACGATTGGTGCTGTACCTTCTGGTCGAAGCGTCACATGGCGTTCCCCTTTGTCATAAAAATCATACATCTCTTTTGAAACGATATCCGTTGTATCCCCTACACTTCGGGATATCACTTCATAGTGTTCAAAAATCGGTGTACGCATTTCATTATACTGATAATCTCTGAATAATAAACGTGCTGTTTCTTCGACAAACTGCCATTTTTCTGATTCGCCTGGCAAAATATCATTTGTTCCTTTTGGTCTTTGGAAACTCATAGTTTTCTCTCCCTTTCTTAGCTATGTAAATAAAAAAATCACCCTTGTTCATCATGAACAAGGGTGAATGAAATTCATACACGGTACCACCTAATTTTGAAAGATTTCTCTTTCCTCTTACGAATAACGCTCGTACGCGGGACGGCTTTTCACTCGTCCATCTCCAGAGTGTCTTTAGGCTAATGAAACTTTAGATCATTTTCAGCCTCGATGATCCTCTCTTGTAAAGTTTCAAAAACTTACTCGCTCTTTCATTGACATTCGATATTACTTATAACCTACTAAAAACCAGTCTCAAAGTCAAGAGATATCTGACTATTTCCCCTCACAAAAACGTTTTAGTTCAGCTTTTTGGTATTTTGTTTTAGACTAGACAAAAAGGAGGAATCAGCTATGGCAGAAATAAGAATCGGACATTCACAAGTCTACGCAGAACAGCTTGGATTAGGAGCAAATGCCGTTGGAGGACATAATCTTTTTGACGGTTTGGAAGATGAGACAGGAAAACAAGTAGTTCGTACAGCTTTGAATAGCGGGATCAATTTGATCGATACCGCTTATGCTTACGGAAACGGCCGTTCCGAAGAACTGATTGGCGAGGTACTGAAGGAAAAAGAATATGATCGCTCACGTGTCGTCATCGCTACAAAAGCTGCTCATGTACCAAATAAAGGGCGAACATTTGATAATTCTCCTGAGTTTCTCAAACAATCGGTGGAAGATGCACTAAAACGTCTGCAAACTGATTACATCGAAATTTTTTATATCCACTTTCCGGATGAAAGCACACCAAAAAATGAATCAGTTGCTACATTGCATGAATTAAAAGAAGCAGGAAAAATCCGAGCAGTCGGTGTGTCAAACTTCACGTTAGAACAATTGAAAGAAGCGAATGCAGATGGATATGTCGATGTAGTAGAAGATAAATACAGTTTGATCCATCGGCAGGCTGAAAAAGAATTATTCCCTTATCTTGAAAAAAACAAAATCAGTTTTGTTCCCTATTTTCCTCTTGCTTCCGGTTTGCTGACAGGAAAATATGAACTTGGTGAGGAAAAACAATTTGGTGAAGGAGATCCTCGAAAAAGAAATCCAGATTTCCAAGGAGAACGTTTCAGAGAAATTTTAACCGCTGTCGATGTACTTCGCCCCATTGCTAAAAGATACCAAGCCACTCCTGTGCAACTTGTTTTAGCTTGGTACATGAAGAATCCACGAGTGTCTGTAGTTATACCTGGAGCTAAGCGTCCAGAGCAAGTATCTGACAATGTCCAAGCTTTAGATTTGCATTTATCCAATGAAGATTATCAAACCATTGATGAAGCATTTCGTGGATTTTGATCAATTGACCTTATCAATTTATAGTAATATGAAAAAAGGAAGATCAGCACTGTTTGATCTTCCTTTTTTTCGATAAGTTTATGCTAATCTAATTCTTGTAAAGTAGCGCTCGGCTATTCGGATAAGTCGGAAACTGATTGAATGGAATCGTCCAATCTTGTTCAGGTACAGAGAACTCAAACTTATTTACTAGCTGATCGGAAAACACACGTAGACTATGAAGAGTGATCCATTCTCCTGCACAGCGATGCATTTGTCGAAAATCTCCCCCGCCTTGTGCAATCATCTCATATTCTTCTTTATAGGAAATATCTTTTGCTTTCCCTACATACCGTTTGATCATAAAGGAATCTGGCGCTTCAACTGTTCGTTCATCATGGTCTGTTCCATATAAATCTAAAATAACCCAACTGCCTTCTGGTATACGATAACCATCTACTTCTACTTCTTTCAGCGAAATCGCAGGTAGCATTGGGAAGAAAGGATAATAGCGTCTCATTTCTTGAATAAACGGATCTTGCAACGTCGAAAAGTCATTTTTTAATTGCTGATACAAATCTGGTCTACTGAAAAGTGCATGTCCCATCAATGCCGCCCACACAGTTAGAGCAACCGTTGGACGGATGATGTTCAATAATTCAACAGCTGCCACTTCCAGAGGTAAAAGCTGACCATCTAAATCTGTGGCATTGGCAAAAGCATATAATGCCACATTTTCTTTTCCAGCCACAGGATTTTGTCGAGCTTCTTCAATCAAGCCTTGCGCCCATTTTTCTGATTTTTTGCGATTTTCGACACCTTTTATGTGATCAATCGGAGAAGTAAACGTTCCGCTGATCATAGAGATTTGATATTCTGCTAATTTTTCGACCTCATCTTTAGAAATCGCTGATAAATTGATACCTGCCCACTCGCAAATAGATGTAAAGAAAACCATCTTACTTAAATCAAATAGTTCAAATTGACCATGCTGTGCTTCAAGTGCTTGTGTCAGATTCTTATCTAAGATACGATGATAATCTTCCATTCTTTTCGGTGTCATTAGATCCATAAAAATATTTTTCCGATGGTGATGAGCAGCTCCATCCAAAGTCTGTACTCCACCTTGACCAAAAAGTGTCTTCAATACTAATTTTGGCATAGCACCTTTTCGTTTGAAATTCCTTGGATCATAAAATACTTTTGCTGCTGATGATCCGTAGATCGTGATAGCTTCTTTATTGAAAATCTTTGCTTTGACGACGGGAGCGTCCGCTTCATGGCGTAACTCCTCCAACATGTTGTATCCTTTTTGATACAATTTTTTTAAATCTGTGATTTTGATATCTACTACTGGTACTTCTTTCATCTTCAGCAACCTCCTATAAAAAATAACTTGTATAATTTAAGCTTAACTTTTTTTCCGACTGCTGACAAAAGAAGCGCTTTTTGCAGACAAAAAAGCCACTCAAGTTAGAGTTTTTCAGTCTAACTTAAGCGACGTGTTTCATAGTTTTTACTAGTGAAAACCAGATTACTTTATTTGTTTTTAGAATCAATAATGATCGTTACAGGTCCATCATTGACGAGAGAAACCGACATATCTGCTCCGAATTGTCCGGTAGCGACTGTGATGCCGCGACTTCTGATTCCTTCATTGAATGATTCGTATAAAGGAATAGCTGTTTCTGGTCGTGCGGCTTCCACAAAGCTTGGTCGATTTCCTTTTTTCGTATCCGCAAACAGTGTGAATTGAGAGATACTTAAAATTTGTCCTCCCACATCTTCTACACTAATATTCATTTTTCCTTGTTCATCTTCAAAAATACGCATTTGTGCAATTTTTTTTACCAGATAGTCCACATCTTTTTGCGTATCGGTTTCATGAATGCCTAATAAAACAAGTAGGCCGTAGCCAATTTTTCCAATTTCTTGCTGATCGACTGACACAGCAGCTTTACTTACCCGTTGAACAACTGCTCTCATATCTGTCCTCCTATCCATTCGTCCGGCGTACACTGTAGACATCAGGTACTGCTTTGATTTTATCCACGATACTCTTTAGGTGGGATAAATTCTGGATACCAACCGTCAAATGGATCGTCGCCATTTTATCTTTATTCGTCCGTGCTTCAACGCTGTTGAGATTTTTCGTTAGCGCATTGACTGTTTGAAGTACATCATTCAATAAGCCTGAACGATTATAGCCGTAAATTTCCAAATCTGCATCATACTCTTTTCGTGTATTCGATGTATCTTCCCATTCGACTTCAATCAAACGTTCTGCTACATTTGGTTTGTCAGGCTGAACATTCGGACAATCTCGACGATGAATGGATATCCCTCTGCCTTTAGTGATATAACCAACGATATCATCACCAGGAATCGGATTACAGCAGCGACTGATACGAATTAGTAAGTTTTCTACCCCTTGAATGACAACGCCACCTTCATGACGTACTTTCATTTTGTCAGGTTCTTTTTTCGGCTGATTCATGATTTCTTCTGCTTCTTGCTTTTGCTGCTCGATTTTTTGTTCTTTACGTTCTTTTTCAGTCAGACGATTGGCCATCGTCAAGGGGCTAACTTCTCCATACCCTACAGCTGCATAGAGATCATCTTCTGTTTGATAATTAAAACGATCGAGTGCTTCTTGCAGTTTGTTCTTCGTCAAAATATCTTTAGGCGTAAATCCTAGATCTGTAATACATTTGACCACGGATTCGTGGCCTTTGATCACATTTTCTTCTCGATCTTGGGCTTTGAAGAAACGTTTGATCTTATTTCTTGCTTTGCTAGTAGCAACTAATTTCAACCAGTCGCGACTTGGGCCAAATGAATTTGGAGAAGTCATGATCTCAATGATATCGCCGTTTTTCAATTTGTAATCAAGCTGCACCATTTTGCCATTTACTTTTGCACCAGTGGTTTTGTTACCGATATCTGTATGGATACTGTATGCAAAGTCCAATGGTCCGGATCCTTTTGGTAACTCAGTAACGTCTCCTTTTGGTGTGAAGACGTAGACTTTATCACTAAAGATATCTCCTTTTACGCCTTCCATAAATTCAGAAGCATCATAGCTTTCGTCTTGAAGTTCGAGTATCTCATGGAACCAGCTTAATTGTTTCGTCATACCATCTGGTTCTACTTTTTCATTTTTTCCTTCTTTATAGGCCCAGTGTGCAGCAACCCCGAATTCAGCGATTTCATGCATTTCCTGTGTTCGGATTTGAATTTCTACCGGATTTCCTGCCGGACCGATCACGGTAGTATGCAAAGATTGGTACATATTAGCTTTTGGCATGGCAATATAATCCTTAAATCTGCCGGGCATTGGTTTCCATTTTGTGTGGATTGCTCCTAATACAGCATAACAATCCTTGATTGAATCTACGATCACTCGAATAGCTAGCAAGTCATAAATTTCGTTGAACTGCTTTTTCTGATCTTTCATTTTACGATAGATTGAATAAATGTGTTTTGGCCGTCCATAGATTTCTGCAAAAATCCCCAGCTCTTCTGTCGCTATTCGAATATCTTCAACAGTACCACTTACGTATTTTTCACGTTCTTCTCTCTTCGTCTGCATCAAATGGACGATACGGTAATACTGTTTTGGATTTAGATAACGAAGTGCTGTATCTTCTAATTCCCATTTGATCCGGCTGATCCCTAGACGATGTGCAAGAGGCGCATAGATTTCTAAAGTTTCCTGAGCGATCCTTCTTTGCTTATCTTCTCGCAGGTGCTTCAACGTACGCATGTTATGTAGTCTATCAGCTAATTTGACCATGATAACTCGTAAATCTTGAGCCATTGCTAGCAGCATCTTTCGGTGGTTTTCTGCTAGCTGCTCTTCGTGGGATTTATATTTTATTTTCCCTAATTTGGTTACGCCGTCCACTAACATAGCAACGTCATCGCCAAATTCTTCTCTCAGATCTTCTAAAGTGATTTCTGTATCTTCAACAACATCATGTAAGAAACCTGTAGCCACTGTATGGGGATCCATTTTTAAATCTGCTAATATACCTGCGACTTGGATAGGATGAATAATGTAGGGTTCGCCTGATTTTCTAAACTGTCCGTCATGTGCAGCAGTCGCGTATTCGCATGCTTTCTCAACAAATGCTACATGTTCGGGACCCATGTATTGACTAACGAGCTTTATGACACCGGGTCCCGTTAAAATTTCTTCTTTTGTCACAGGAATCGATCCCCCTTTCTTTTTTCGGTAAAACGGGAATCGGGACAAATATCTGTTTGATAATTGTCCCAAAATCCGTGCAGTTATACGTTTTTTTACGGAAATGTTCGCTTTTTAAAAGCTTTTTCAAACGATTTTTCGTATCCATTGTATAAATAATTGTTTCTATTATACAAATTGTTGACTATTTTTTCAATTCTTTCCGTCGATACTCTTTTATTAATGAAGAACGTTAGCTGAAAGAAGGATTCATTAATTCCCATTGATAGCTAGCAGCACTTAATAAATAAAGAGGTGCTGTTTCTGTACGAAGGATTCTTGGTCCTAATCCACAAAGTATCCCTTTGTGTTCTACAAAATAATCGACTTCATCGCGGGATAATCCACCTTCTGGTCCAAAGACAGCTAAGATTCGACTATCTGGTTTTGTTTCACTAAGAATTTTGGCTGCATTTGATTTTTCGCCTTGCTTTGCTGATTCCTCATAAGCAACCAAGACCACGTCATAATCATCTAGCCGCTCAAATAAATCTTGTTTCGTTTCCAATAACTCTACTGATGGCACGATCTGCCGATGGGATTGTTCCGCTGCCTCTTGAGCAATCTTTTCAAGCCGTTGTTGTCGTTTCATACGTTTTTTTGCATCCCATTTAACGACAGAGGCTGATGCCGGGAAACCAAGAAAAGCTTGCGCTCCTAATTCAGTGGATTTCTGAACGATCCAATCCAGCTTTTCCCCTTTAGGATAGCCACTCGCTATGGTAATCGAACTTGGCAGTTCCTTTTGATTTTCTTCTTTTTTAATTTCTTTCAGATAAACAGCCTCTTCAGTAATCTCCGTGATTTCTGCAACAATGGCTATTTGATCATTGAATGCCAAAAAAACTTCATCCTCGGGTTCCATCCTCATAACCCGTACAATGTGGTGATAGTTTTCCCCTTCTAAAACAAAATGGTCTTTTGATTCATATGATTCTTTTAAAAAATACCGCTGCATCTATTCCACCTCTGGTTTTTTCAAAATAATTGCATACCAGTCTTTTTGCTGGAAAATTTGATCCACGATAAACCCTTGTTCTAACATGGCATCCAGAACCATTTGCTTCTTCTCTTCAATGATTCCTGAAACGATCAGCGTGCCTGTTTGCTTCAGTAAACGCCAAGCATCTGGGATCATCAATAAGATGATATCTGCTAAAATGTTCGCAACGATTACATCACTTTCAATCTCGATTCCTGTCAAAAGATCGTTAGCTGATACATGGACATCTTTGGCTATTTCATTCATATCCATATTTTCTTTCGCCGAACGAACGGCTACTTCGTCTAAATCAAAGGCATAGACATCTTTTGCACCAAGATATTTTGCTGCAATACTTAGCACGCCCGACCCAGTTCCCACATCTAGCAATGTTTCACCACCACGCAAGACTGTTTCTAGTGCTGTCAATGTCAAGGAAGTCGTGGGATGAGTGCCTGTGCCAAATGCCATACCAGGATCTAGTGTGATAATTTTTTCTAGAGGATCTTCTGTCTGGTAGTTTTCCCAGCTTGGCGCAACCGTCAGCATTCGCGTAATACGCACCGGATGATAGTATTTCTTCCAGGCTGTTGCCCAGTTGCTTTCCTCTACTTCACTAACTGTTACTTTATTTTTTCCAATAGCTAGACCAAACTCAGGTAATTGTGTGATACGATCTTTAATAAAAGGCAAGATTTCCGGTAAGAAAGTCGTTTCCGGAAAATAAGCCATGACTAGTGCGCCTTCTTTCAGCGATGTAAAATCATTTTTATCTAAAATCTCACCATATTGATCCGACTGAAAATGTTCAACATCTAAAGAATCTTCAATCGCGACACCACTCGCCCCTGCCTCCATCAAAATATTAGCAACTGCTTCGACTGCTTCACTTTCAGTTTCTACTTTTACTTCATTCCATTTCATATCTGTCACTCCTTAATAACTTGGGTACGGTAAATAAGTATCTGCTTCATTTTGCTGTTTTACTTCTACTAATTCTGCTAGTTGCTGATTATCCCAGTGAAGCTCGAATACAGCTTCGTCATCGTCTTCATCCAAAAAATCAAGCAAATCGCTTTGCCCTTGAGCTAATACTTCATTTAGATATTCCACTAAAGAATCAGCTACTGATTTTGCCAACCCTTTTTTTCCTTCATAAGGGATTACTGCTAGATAATTGCGTTCATCAAAAACAGATTTCTGAGGATTAAAAAGAAGTACGCCGTCTTCAAATTCGATAATTGGTTCTTGCGAAACGATCCCTTCTGCATCATCAATCTCAAATTGTGCTTTATTTTCTGCAAACAAGCGAACAACGATCTCGATCGTATGATTTTTTGTATCCCAATCTAAAGCTACATCATAGTCTGTCACTTGTTTTTCAATTATTTCATCTAAGTATGTTAATAGATCCTTCTTTTTCATTTTCTTTCCTCCAACCCCAATCTTTCTCGATTTGGTTTTTTCTTTGTAAAGAGATATAAGGATTTCCCGACACAACAAAACGCAACGGCTTTTCTGTCCATACACCTTTGTTTGGGATACCGATTCTAGGCAAAGCATTGATCTTTTTTGGTGTCTTTTTTTTCTCAAAAACTAAGCGTAACGAACTATCTGCTATAGACTGACCGTAAAGTTCTTGAGGAATTGCTAATGCTTCCACTAATTTTCCCGGACCGTTGCTGATATCTGGACCAGTTTTTCCGCCACGATTTTTACTCATTTGATCAATCATTGCGGCGGGTTCGATTGCACGTATCATTACTCCTTGAGGAATCCCTTCTGGCTGAGTAATGATGTTCAAAATCCGATGAGTATGCATCGTGTAAAGGTAGATCGTACCTGGTTTTTCATACATTGCCCGCACACGCGGTGTTCTTCTTAAACCATAGCTATGGGCAGCCTCGTCTTCTGGACCTAGGTATGCTTCCGCGTCTACAATATATCCAGCTAATCCTCCTTCTGGTGTGTCATGCTCCAAATACATCCCCAATAAATCCCGTGCCACTTCTGGCGTCGTTTTATTCCAAAAAAATTCATCTATCTTTTGTTTATCCGTCATTTTTCTCACCTACTTTATCATACACAATATTAGTTGGATAAGCTATGAAAACAAAACAACAGAAGGCTGTTCTTTCTAGGCATCTTGCTAAATATGATATAATTAAGGGACGTAAAAACAAGAAGGAGGAAAATCCTATGCAACAGCCATTGGCTTATCGCATGAGACCTCGAACGATCGATGAAGTCGTTGGTCAGCAGCATCTAGTCGGGGAAGGAAAAATCATACGCCGCATGGTCGATGCTCGCATGCTCTCTTCCATGATTCTATATGGACCTCCTGGTACTGGAAAAACGAGTATCGCAAGTGCGATCGCCGGCTCTACTAACTATGCATTTCGCATGCTAAACGCCGCTACAGATTCAAAAAAGGATCTACAAGTTGTAGCGGAAGAAGCAAAAATGAGTGGTACAGTGATCCTCTTATTGGATGAAGTACACCGATTAGATAAAACAAAACAGGATTTTCTGCTTCCTCATTTAGAAAGTGGCCGAATCATCTTGATCGGAGCGACTACTGAGAATCCTTATATTACCATCAATCCAGCGATCCGCAGCCGTACACAGATCTTTGAAGTCAAACCATTAACAGAACAAGACATCCAGTTGGCAGTCGAACATGCTTTAAGGGATAAAGAACGCGGCCTTGGACAACAAGCAATCCAGTTAGACGAAGATGCTCTTCTTCACCTTTCGCGTGCAACGAACGGCGATTTGCGGAGTGCATTGAATGGGCTGGAACTGGCTACACTATCGACTCCTTCAGATAAAGAAGGAAGGATTCATCTTACACTGTCGATCATTGAAGAATGTGTCCAAAGAAAAGCTCTTACCCATGACAAAAATGGAGATGCTCATTATGACGTTATTTCGGCTTTTCAAAAATCGATTCGTGGAAGTGATGTGGATGCTGCACTTCATTATCTCGCCCGTTTAGTTGAGGCAGGTGATCTGGCAAGTATTTGCCGGCGTCTGATGGTTATCGGTTATGAAGATATAGGTTTAGGTAATCCTGCTGCTGCGGCTCGTACAGTGAACGCTGTATTAGCTGCTGAAAAATTGGGATTGCCTGAGGCACGTATCCCACTAGCAGACGTCGTCGTCGATCTTTGCTTGTCGCCAAAATCCAATTCTGCCTACATGGCATTAGATGCAGCACTTGCTGATATTCGAGAGGGCAAAGCTGGAGATGTTCCTGATCATTTGAGAGATAGCCATTACAAAGGTGCGAAATCCCTCAACCGTGGCGTGGGTTATCAGTATCCTCATCATTTTGATCAAGCTTGGGTCAATCAGCAATATTTACCAGATAAACTGAAGAATGCTCAGTATTATCAGCCAAAAGATACAGGGAAATATGAACAGGCTCTGGGTCAACAGTATTACCGTATAAAAGAGTGGAAAAAGCATCCTCCAAAAAACTAGACAAGAAAACGGTTTTGTTTCTGCGAGCTCTCTCATTGCTCTTTTTAAATTCATATGCTACTATAGAGGTGGGAAATCTGTGATGTTCGAATTGTCCTCTTTGTGTGTTGACCGAACATTTTTATTGATATCTTGGGACCCGTCTTGTGTCACTGCTGGTAACATGCCTTATCATTTGGTAGTTCGAAGCTACGACCATGGGACCCACCTGCTTGAATTCGCGGGATCAATACTACAGGACAAACAACGGCATTAACGGAGATTACCATCTTTTAAAGAATAAAGCAATTTGCTCTTGGCAAATTGCTTTTTCTATTTGTTGCTTATTTTGGAGGATTTGTTCATGATTAGGATTTTAATGATTATCGCCACTTTAGTATTATTATTCGTTAGCTATTATTTATTTAATAAACAGGATATCTTTTTTGTATTGATCAACAAAAATGATAAAAATCAAGGATTCCTACAATTTTACGGAGCTGCATATGCTGTTTTAGGCATAATGGGTATTTTAACAGCCTTTTTCAATCAACGCTTTATTGCCTTGGTCTTTTTACTGATCGTAATTATTGTTTCTGCCACCTTCAGTATCCGATTTGCAAAAAAAATTGCTGAACCAAAGCAGTAAATAATTCTCTTTTTCCCTAAAGTGTTCTACAATAAAAGAGTACAATACGATTGACTTGAGGAGTGAATGCTTATGTTACAACAATACAAAAAAATCATGGTTGCCGTAGATGGTTCTGATGAAGCTGAATTAGCTTTTAAAAAGGCGGTCAATGTAGCTATCCGAAATAACGGAGAACTTCTATTAGCACATGTCATTGACACACGTTCTTTCCAAACCGTTTCATCCTTTGATGGAATGCTTGCAGAACAAGCTACTGAAATGGCAAAGCAAACATTGGCAGATTATGAAAGCAATGCGAAGAAAGCTGGCTTGAATAATGTAACCTCTGTCGTAGAATATGGCTCACCAAAACAAATTATTGCCAGAGAAATCCCAGAAGATAATCAAGTAGATTTGATTATGTTAGGAGCCACAGGATTGAATGCTGTAGAACGTTTATTTATTGGTTCTGTTTCTGAATATGTTATTAGAAACGCAGCTTGCGATGTGCTTGTTGTCCGAACTGATTTAGAAAACCAATTGCCAGCTAAAGACCACACCAAAGCTTAACACGTAGACGACCTGCCAACTATCGGCAGGTTTTTTTGCACAAAAAACCGTGATAAAAACAAAAGACGCGGCAAGCACTCATCGGTCTTTATAATGTTTAAAATAAAGGGAAAACAGTCAATGAGTTCAAGTAAAATAAAAAAAGTGAACACCGGCGGGCGATTAGTCGCCCTGGTGTGGTTTAAAACGACCTAAGCATGCCAAAGCTTATTGGTTCGTCAATGTGGAAGTTTCCGATGAATCTGATACGAAAAAATATGAAGTATCGATGGCGGATACCGATTTTATCGCCAAACTAAAATTTTATTTCGGGTTCGGGTACCGCGAGAAGGCAAGTGCTACATTCGGTAAATCATTCAAGAATTGATGAAAGGCTACCGCTTGCCATTGCAACCACAACGATACTCCTGAACGCGATGTTGGTGATTTCCAAAGAGAAGAGCTGTTTAATGCAACGGTATTAAGCAAAAGGAAGTCATGTAGACAAAGTTTTTATCAAACACCATATGATTTCGCCTGAACGCTGGTTTAGCTCAGAATACAATGATGTGGTCCACGAGACATTACCATCAGTTAGATAAAAAAAAGCTCTCTGACAGAATTACGCATCGATAAATATTAAGTAAATGTCAGCGCTAGTTGAACTTTCTGACACTTTCAGGTACACTGAAAAAGACAACTACACGAAGGAGGGAAAATACTATGATGCGCATGACTAAAATAACAAGTAATGAAAATTACCAACGATACCATATCGCATTTAGCCATGCAATTGGTTTTACAGTTGCTGTTGACGGGACAAGTTTGTCCAAAACAGTTGAATTCACGTAAAATCAATGGCCATCTCAAGGTATTTTTCTCATGAGAATCTGAGTTTAAATAACACAGGCCATGGATAACCATGGCCTTTTTGAGTGGTCTCAAGGAGAGGGATCATGATCATACAAGCAATTTCTATTAAAAAAACAATCGGCGGGAATCCATTATTTGAGGATTTATCCTGTCAAATTGAAGCTGGTGAAAAAATTGCCTTAGTCGGTATCAACGGAACTGGCAAATCAACCTTTTTACAAATCTTGACCGGCAGAGAAGGTGTCGACAGCGGTATTATCAGTCGCAAAAAAGGCTTAAAGATCGGGACGGTCGAACAAGAACTTACAGTTTCCGAAGCAACCGTCAACCACTACTTGCTCCATTCTGCCGCTGAGATACAGGACCTCAAACAGCAAATGAGTCGCTACGAAGCATTGATGACAGAACCAGATACAAACTTAGAGAAGTGTCTGGCCCGTTACGGTGAGCTGCAGCATCGCTTTGAAGAACTAGGCGGTTACGTATTAGAAGACCGGATTGCAGCGATCTTGCAAGGCTTAGGGATTCCACACCGTCAGGAAGCACGGTTAACAGAACTTAGCGGAGGCGAACGAGTTAAAGTCGCTTTAGCCAAAATTTTAGCAGCCGATGCCGATTTACTTTTACTCGATGAACCGACCAATCATTTAGATCTTAACAGTATTCGCTGGTTGGAAAACTATTTACAGAATACAAAAAAATCGGTTCTGGTCGTTTCTCATGATCGGCAATTTCTCGATCAAGTCACCACAAAAACATGGGAACTGGAAGAAGGTGCATTGATTGAGTATCCCGGAAACTACAGCCGTTTTCGAGTCTTGAAAGAAGCTCGCTTGGCTGAGCTGACAAAAAATTACGAACTGCAGCAAAAAGAAGTCCAGCGGTTGAAAGTCATGATTCGTCGTTTTCGTCAGTGGGCACATGAAGGAGACAATGAGTCCTTCTTCAAAAAAGCCAAAGAACTGGAACGCCGCCTGGCGAAACTGACACTCGTCAAACCGCCACCTCCCCCGAAAAATCGGCTGCAAAGCTTGTCTAATGGTGGAAAATCTGGCAAAGAAGTTTTCATCATTCAAAACTTGCACCAGCAGTGCGCTGATCAAGTACTATTCAAAGACAGCAGTTTTGCAGTCTATCGTGGAGATCATTTAGCCATCATCGGCGACAATGGTGCAGGAAAATCAACCTTACTCAAATTATTACTCGGTGAGGAAAAGCCTTACGGTGGCACCATCAAATTAGGTAGTAGCTTGCAAATCGGTTATTTGCCGCAGCAGCTGCAGTTTGCCGATCCCGATAGCCGTTTGCTGGCTTACGCCATCACATTGACTGGAAACGAAGAAGTCGCTCGACGGCAATTAGCCAAAAGTGGCTTTTATCAAAGCGATGTGGGTAAACGGATCAAAGATTTATCCGGTGGTGAAAAAATCCGTTTGGCGTTGCTGAAACTCTTTTTAGAAAAAATCAACGTCCTGATTTTGGATGAACCAACCAATCACCTCGACAGCTATGCTCGAGAAGAAATTGAAGAAATGCTGCAAGACTATCAAGGAACGCTCCTAGCAGTCAGCCATGATCGCTACTTTTTGCAGCAACACTTCCAAGAAGCACTCGTTATTGAGCAGGAGCAGATCAGCCGCCAGCCGCTCGGCCAACTGATTGATTAGGACGCTTTTTCGCAACAAAAAACTTGATTTTCATACCTGTGCTTTCACGATTCAGTCAAAGCACAGGTATGAAAATCAAGTTTTTATTATTCGATCAATAAATGTTTCGGATCGATTTTCTAGCTAAACATAAAGTGAAGAATAAAGTCGACAGCCCACGAGGCTGATCTAAAAATGTTTTTTCTTTTTACATATGTAATGTCCCTTATAAAGATGAATGAAAATAAAATATTGGGATTTTCCTGAAAAATCAATAAATAAAATGCCAGTCTTTTCCCTTTTGACCACTTTTCCAAGCAAAATTCCCTAAGAAGATCCTGTAAAAAAGAAGGGAAATTGAAGTTAAATTACCATTTTGCGGTCTTCTCCGCAAAAAAACACATGCAAGAATTCCCTCTTGCATGCGTTTCATCTTTTATCCTAACGAATGCTTTGGCTTAGCCGCGCAGACGCTCCACGTCACGGGCAATCATTAGTTCCTCATCTGTTGGGATCACTAATACTCTTACTTTTGATTCTTTTGTAGAGATATCTACTTCTTCACCACGCAATTCATTCAACGCTGGATCGATTTCACAACCAAACCAAGACATACCTTTGATGATTTCACTACGTACATGTCCGTCATTCTCGCCGATACCAGCAGTAAAGACAATTGCATCAACACCATTCATCGTTGTCACATAACCGCCGATGTATTTTCGGATGCGGTCCACGAAAATGTCATAAGCTAAACGAATATGTTCTTTTTCATAGTTCTTTTCAAGATCACGCATATCACTAGACAATCCTGTTAGGCCTAGCAGACCAGATTTCTTGTTCAAAACATTGATCATTTCATCAATATCAATCTCTAATTTTTCCATTAAATATGGGAGAACAGCTGGATCGATATCACCTGAACGTGTACCCATTGTCACCCCAGCTAATGGTGTGAATCCCATAGAAGTATCCATGGATTTACCTCCATCGACTGCTGTGATCGATACACCATTTCCTAAGTGGCAAGTGATGATTTTTAGTTCTTCGATCGGTTTGTTCAATAATTTTGCCGCACGTTCCGACACATAACGATGACTTGTGCCATGGAAGCCATATTTTCTTACTTTGAAATCTTCATAATAAGACACCGGTAAGCTATATAAATAATTTTGCTTTGGCATTGTTGAGTGGAAAGATGTATCGAATACAGCCACACTCAAAATGTCAGGTAAAATCTTTTTAAACGCTTTGATCCCCATTAAGTTTGCAGGATTATGCAAAGGAGCAAATTCTGCTAATTCAGCAATGCGGTCCATTACTTTCTCATCGATCACTACTGAATCCCCATAAGTTTCTCCTCCGTGAACAACACGGTGCCCTACTCCGGTGATTTCATCATAAGAGCTTAAAATTTGCAGTTCAATCAACTGATCTAACAGCATTTTTACTGCTACTTCGTGGTTTTCGATATCCATGATTTGTTCGAATTTTTGATTATCGCCGTACTTGATGGTAAAAATAGAATCTTGTAAACCGATACGTTCGACGATCCCTTTCGCAACTACGGTTTCTTCTGGCATTTGATATAATTGCCATTTCAAACTTGAACTCCCAGCATTGATTGCAATTGTTTTAGACATATGACTCTCCTTCTCGTTGAATGATTACAGAGCAGATGATTTCCAGTTTTTAAACTCGTTGAAAAATTCCGTCACCTTCTCTGGTTCTTTTAATGAAGCAAGTTTCACAAGCAAGACTTCTTTTACTTGTTGTGCTTGTGGTCCTTTTTTCTGTAAGATCAAAATACTTTTTTGCGATTGTTTATTACGGAACAATTCATCTGGCAATTGAATCATTCCTTGAAGATAACCTTCTTCTTTAAACCATTTTTTGATTTCTTCACTTTGATCCGTTTCTAAAAATCCACTCGGCATCAAAAACAAACCAAAACCATCCGGCTTCACATATTTCATTGATTGCTCTAGCAATAAATGATGTGCATAACTATGGCCTTCTTCGGTACTTGTTAAAAACTCTTTTGCTTTTTCGTCATTCGGATAATAACCGATTGGCAAATCGCTGATTGCAAAATCGACAGGATCTATTAATAAATCCTGCAACCCGTCTTGATGAAAGTATTGAACATTTGCTTGTGTCAAATCACTTGTAGAAGCTGCGACAGCCAACAATGTATCATCAATATCCACACCAATTCCTTCTGTTTGGTACCCCGCATTCGATAGGTTTAAAAGAACTGTTAATAACAAGTTGCCCATTCCTGCCGCAATATCCAGAATCTTAACCGGTGCTTTTTTATTTGTGTATAGTTGTTCAATAAGAAAAACAAATAAAAAACCGATACTATCAGGAGTGAGTTGATGGTTCGCCTGCAAATGTTCTGTCTGGATGCCCTTCAATAAAAGTAATTGAGACAGTCTGCGCCATTCTTCTGGCTCGAAAGAAAGTTTCTTCAACTCTTCATAAAGAGCTGTGATCCGTTGCGTTGTCTCTTTTGTCGGCACTCCATCCACCACACGTACTTGATAATCATCTATTAAATTTTCTGCATTTTCGACATAGGCTTCTAAAAAGGAAGTTCCCAATGCATTCTGTAAAAGCTGAATAGCTTCCAGGTTTTGATTAAACCCTTGTTCCATTTTTTCTGGTAACATGGTGCACCTCATTTCTAGATATATTATAACAATTTTTTCACCTGTTTAATTCTATCGAACAATTGACAAAATTTCAATCGTTTTCACTGTTTTTTATTTGTGAAACGGCAAACATTTTTTTATTAAAAACAGTGTTATAACAGAAAAGAGGGCGTTTTCACGAACATTCCATCATTCTGTACTAGTATCTGTATCATTTTTTACTTCTTCTGTGAACCGAAAGATAAACGGTGAGACTTCCACCTCTAAGAATAGGGACTGTTGTACCCACTGATATGTTACAGATCCAGTTGTGTAGTAAAAAACTCCTTCCGAACTTTCGGCAAGCGTAGACTGTTCCGATAAAGCCATTTGCTTCATTATTTTTGCTACGCCGATTGTAAAATTAAGCTAGACAAATAAATAAGCCATTCGTGCTACACTCAAAATGTAATTCCGACTAAAGAAAACATAGGAGTGATCACGAATGACCTACACCCATCTTACCACGGATGAACTGGTGATGATAGAGTCTTACTACCACCAAAACATCAAAATTGTGAAAATTGCTGAGTACCTGAAACGATCTCGAACACCGATTTATAACGTCATTAATTTCTTGAAAGAAGGCCATACGGCCCTCGAATACTACCAACAGTATAAAGAAAATAAGAAACGGTGTGGCAGACGAAACATCGTCTTGCCAAAGAAACAACAGTCCTACATTAAAGAAAAAATTGCCCAAGGCTGGACGCCAGACGTTATCATTGGGCGTAAAGAGAAACCAATCAGCTGTTCCGTAAGAACCCTTTATCGCCAGTTCAAGGAAAAGGTGTTCGATGAATCGACTTTGCCCATGAAGGGTAAGCGGAAACCAAATGGACATCAAGAACGCCGAGGAAAACAGGCTTTTAAACGGAATATCGTTGAAAGAGAAACTGATTACCCGACATTTAAAGAAGAGTTCGGCCATATCGAAGGCGATACCATTGTAGGCATTCATCATAAGAGTGCTGTCATAACTTTGGTAGAACGTCTATCGAAAATCATCATCACCTTGAAGCCCGAGGGGCGCAAGGCGATCGATATTGAGAATACTCTGAACCACTGGTTTGGATCGATTCCCAGACATTTATTTAAATCCATTACCTTTGATTGTGGGAAAGAATTCTCTAATTGGAAGGCTTTAAGTAACCAACATGACATCGCTATTTATTTCGCTGATCCAGGGACTCCTTCGCAACGAGCACTGAATGAAAATTCCAATGGCTTGCTGCGAAAAGATGGTCTGCCAAAAAACATGGATTTTAATCAAGTCGACCAAGCTTTTATCTCTTCAGTGGCGAATAAGAGAAACAATATTCCACGAAAGTCCTTGGATTATCAAACACCCCTGGAAGTATTTATGAGTTACATGAATGAAGATATTTTGTCTAGCTTAATTTGACAAATCAAACTATATAATAATTTTTGATTCGTATATTAAGATCCATTGACAAACGGTAGCTTTCTAATGCTGCCATCAATAAAAACGTACATAAAAGAAATAAAAGCAA
The DNA here is from genome assembly GCF_031143325.1 of Enterococcus sp. FR204. Lineage (NCBI taxonomy): Bacteria > Bacillati > Bacillota > Bacilli > Lactobacillales > Enterococcaceae > Enterococcus > Enterococcus sp. FR204. The sequence continues at coordinate 39,913 of NZ_JAKZIW010000013.1, forward strand.
GACAGAAAATAAAATAGAGCCCTTATAACATTTTCTACTGATCGTTTTTTGTCCATATGGCATATCCATCTTCTCCATTTTCAAAGTGTACATAAAAAGAAATTGTGTGTTCTTTTTCCAATAATTGAAGCTCAGTGATACTTGTTAACATAGGTTGATGTCCGCCGGAAGTTCTTCTTTTACGTATCATTGCTTGATATCTTTCGATGATATACTGTTTATCCTCGATCGTGTAGTGCAGTTGCTGATTTTTCACAGAGACATTGTGACTGCTCTTGAGTTCTTCTTCTAATTGTGCTAAAAATATTAGCCACTCTTTTTGATCTTTACGCTGCAAAAATTCACTTACTTGGATGGTTTGCTGAATCAAAAGATTGAATGTGAGCAATAGACTGCTCAATATCATCAGTCCAATTAGACATTCAATCAGCGTAAATGCTGGAATTACTTGTTTTTTCAATACTGATCGCTTCTTTCTCCATATTGACAAACACTTTTTCGATTACTCCATTATTATCGACAATTTGGATATCGTATGGGATCATTTCTTCCCTTCGCTCTGGTCTTTTGTGATACATCCGCTGCGTCTTGATATCTTCATAAATCATTCGAATAAATAGCAGTTCCTCCCCACTTTTCTTTTCTGCCTGAAGCAAAAACAGCTGGCCAAAGCTCACTAAGTAGACACAGACAGAAGCGATCATAAGCGCTGTAAGGGACTCCAACAAAACAAATCCTGTTTTATTCAATTCTTTTTGTATAGCGACCACTCCCTATCTGGAATTGATACGTAATCGTCCGCTCTTTTTCTTCCCAATAAAATTGATAAGCTTTTAGTGAACTTTCATTCCCGGTTCTAGCAGCAAAAGTAATAGAAGCATGGCGTTTCAAGGTAATCTCATCAGGAATATCTAATACTTCCCAATTTATTTTATCTGGATTCGGAACATGAAAAATGATTTGATTCTCTTCACTATTCCAATAAAAGCCTGTTTGGATCTGATTCACAATAGCGATTTTTTGCGTAGAATAGATTCGTTTTTCAAATTGGCCGAAAAATTGATAGACTGCCAATTCATTCTTCCATGCAGAAAATGCGAGAACTGGAAAAGAAAGGATCGTTGTAAGTAATAAAATCAGTAAGAGTGATTCAAACAACGTATATCCTGATGCTAAAACCTTACCTTCAAGGCCGCTGATAGATTTCTGCATGTTCTCGTTTGATATAGCCTTCATTCAACAATTCCTCCACAGTAGGAACTCTTCCATTATTTTGAAGCGCATAGAGCTCTTTTTGTGTGTCTACCAACTGGATGATCGCTTCACGACTTTCTTTGGTCTACATGATTCCTATAACGCGACAAATTAGGGACGAACAACAACACTAATACACTGATTATCAGTAAGACGATTAGCATTTCGATCAATGTAAAACCGCTATAATAAGATATTTTTCTCTTTTTCATGGCAAAACCTCCTCTATGCTTCCGTAAACAGGTAATAAAACAGCGGCATAAACTAATAAAATCAAAGCCGCTACGCCCAAAAAAATGATTGGCTGAATAAAATGCATCCAGTGATGAAGACGTTTGAAAAGCTGTTTTCTTGTCCATTCGCTGTAAAAAATCAGTTCTTTACCTAAACTTCCCTTTGCCTCTCCCTGTAAAACAATTTTACTGAATTCTTCTGATAGAAAACGATAATTCTGGAACTGCTCAGCCAATGACATACCTGCCTCCAATCCTTGAATCAACTTAGAGGCAAGATGCTGAATCAGACTTTCTTGTTTCGTTTCCTTTAAGCAGACTATGATTTGCCTTAATTCGAAACCTTCATGAAAAAGCTTTCCAATCTCTAGTGACAAATAAGCCGATTGATACAAGGAATATATCGGTCCAATCAATAATTGTCTGCTTATCCATTCACTCTGATCAACAGGAGACAACTTCATCAGACGATACCTTACTAGTAAAGCCAATAGAGTAACCGCTAGGATGAATAGTAGAATATACCAATGAAAGACTTGTATCAGCTGAATCCCCCAATGCTCTTGCATGACCATTCCTGAACCAATAAGCTGAGGCAAAACGAACAACCGCATACTAAACAAGATACCTAGCAAAAAGGTGAGCAATAGCATCGGATATGCAAGCAGCTTTTTCAAATCATTGCGAAATCCTTCAACAAGCCGAAACTGTTTGGCAATTTCCAACAAAGTTGTCGGCAGATTCCCATGACGTTCAGCTAACTCGATCTGTACCAGTTGCTCTGCTCCATATCCTATTTGCGAAAGTACCTCACTAAACGCTTGCCCTTCCTTTAGCTGATGTTGGATATTTGCCAAAATAACAGGTGGAAACGAACGGATCGTGAGTAATAAATAAAGGGATTCTTGCAGACTAAAACCAGATAAAAGCAGTTCTCCCATGGTTTGTGCAAACTGGTTTTGCTGGCTTCTTGTTAATCCTTTAGAATAGTTCTGACTGCCAAATATTTTCCTGAGCTTCTTCATAACTTTCCTCCCATGATTTTTTTACTGATTCTTCCTCCATAAATTGATAACTCCATAAAACAGAAGGATGGTGATTGGCATCTTCCAAAAGTTCTTGATAAATGACACCAGCTAAACATTCAGATAGCTCTTCTTTTTTCTTTGTCAGTTCATGGATTCTGACCAATGTACCTTCAAGATTGCGTGCATGTACGGTTGCAAAAACCCGGTGCCCTGTTAGTGCTGCTCTTACCGCAGCATGTGCAGTTGATTCATCTCTTATCTCGCCAATGATTAGCAAGTCTGGACGATGCCGTAATGCGAGTTTCAAAAGTGTATCATAAGTCTGTGCTATTTTCGGATTGATCTGTAGCTGCAGAAAAAACGGTTCTTCTATCTCTACAGGATCTTCGATAGTAATCACTTGCAATTTTTCTTCCAAAGCCAACCGATATATTAGAGAAGTCTTGCCTGATCCGACTGGTCCGCTGAAAAGGTATAATCCACGTCTGACGGTTTTCTGTAAAATAGTTGCAAAATCTCGAGAACTAAAGCAACGATGGGGTGTTTCAAAAGTACCGTATAATAGCCGAATCACTAAACTCTCTCGTTGAAGGTAATCTCCTACAGAAGACAACCGCAGACGAACTTCCTGTTTTTCTAAAGAATAAGTAAGTGCACCTAACTGAGCTTTTCTTTTTTCTCCGATATCCATCTGTCCCAAATACTTAAATCTTGAGATCAGTTGCTGTCCATCTGCCGAAGAGACTTTCTTCCAGAATGTTCGTTTTTTTTCATAGCGAAAATAGATGTAAAATACTTCTGAAGCTGGCAATATATATACGTCTTGGGCATGTTTGGCAAAACTTTCACTTATCATTTGATCCGATAATCGTTTTATTTCCATTATTCTCCCCTCCACAAAAAACATACGTCTTTTTGATCTTTTTGTTTCAAATAAAATGAATTTACAAAAAAATATTGGCAAAAGCCGAATTTATGTTATACTTATAAAAATTTATCTTGGGAGGCACTCCATTGGAAACAACATTAAGGAAATATATCGAAGTAGCAAGTAAAAAAAAGCCTGCTGACCTAGTGATCAAGCATGCTAAGATCGTCAACGTCTTTACGAAAGAAATCATGGAAAAAGATGTAGCAATCTGCGAAGGAGTGATCGTAGGAATCGGTGAATACGAAGGAAAAAGCGTACATAATGCTAATGGGCAATATCTAGTGCCAGGATTCATCGATGGCCATGTGCATATCGAAAGCTCACTTTTATCACCAAGCGAATTTTCAAAAGTATCCTTGCTTCATGGAGTTACTACTGTAGTGACAGATCCCCATGAAATAGGAAACATTGCTGGGAGTACAGGTCTTGAGTTTATGATAGAAGATGCAAGACAAACACTCATGAATATCTTTTTTATGCTACCTTCTTGTGTACCTGTAACCCCTTTTGAGACCAATGGTGCAAATTTAAATGCAAAAAAATTAGCCCCTTTTTTACAAAAACCCGAAGTTTTAGGCTTAGCTGAAGTCATGAACTATCAAGCAGTAGCAAATAATGAAACAGACATCCTAGAAAAGATCCAATTGATGCACCAGCATAAGAAAAAAATTGACGGGCATGCAGCTGGTATCGGCATGGAAGAGTTAAATGTTTATCCTGCAGCAGGTATTCGGACGGATCATGAAGCTACAACTGCAAAAGAAGCTAAAGAACGTTTGGATCTTGGTATGTATTTAATGGTTCGAGAAGGGACCGTTGCAAAAGATCTGGCATCGCTACTACCGGCGATCACACCTGAAAATTCAAGAAGATGCTTCTTTGTCACCGATGATAAACTGATCAATGATTTAGTAAAAGAAGGATCAATCGATCATATCGTCCGTCAAGCTATTGCACTTGGAATCGATCCATTACAAGCCATTCAGATGGCAACATTGAATGCAGCAGAATGTTTTGATTTGAAAACACTAGGTGCGATTGCCCCTGGGTATCAAGCTGATTTCTTCTTAACAGACGATCTTACCAAGCTGCCAATTCATGAAGTTTTCTATAAGGGAACATTAGTTGTTCAATCTGGGCAACTCCAAGACCATTTATTTGCTGATCATTCAAATTCATATACGTGTTGTCTGCCAAAACTAAACGCTCAACCATTAAATCCACATTCGTTAGAGCTGCTTCTTTCTTCTTCACAAGTCCATGTGATCGAAATTATCCCGAATAGTCTAGTGACTAAAGATTTGGTAGAAAAAGTGGACCGACAAGGCGAACGATTCATTCCTTCAATCGAAAAAGACCAATTAAAGATTGCGGTGATCGAGCGTCACCATCAAACGGGAAACATTGGATTAGGCATAGTGAAAGGATTTCAGCTGAAACAAGGAGCGATAGCGACAACGATTGCCCATGACTCGCATAATCTAGTTGTCGTTGGGACAAACGACGAGGATATGCTGTATGCTGCTAATCTTTTGATTCAAAAAGGTGGCGGGATGACCGTTGTCAACAAACAGCAGGAAATAGCTTGTGTTTCTCTTCCTATAGGCGGAATCATGACACAGGAACCTTTTTCAATCGTCTATGAACAGTTGAATGAATTAATAACTAAAGCACATCAACTAGGAGCAGCTAAAACCTTTGATCCTTTTTTGACACTTTCTTTCTTAACATTATCTGTCATACCCGAATTGAAGATCACCGACAAAGGATTATTTTCATTTTCTCGCTTCCAATTGATTCCACCTTGTGGAAAAACCGATGAAATAAATACATTTTAAATCAAATAAATCCCAGAAAATACATTACATCTGTAATGTTCATTTTCTGGGATTTATTTATGGATATTAATGTTTTTATGAAAGCAGAAAGTTAGTTTCGCAGACTTTTCTTTTTGGTCTTATCTTGAAATTGAGCTTCTACTCGATAAATACGTTGACCTTTTGAAGAAAATTTTTCTTCATACTCCGTCATAATATTGCCTTCAAATTGACTTTGATGTAAATCTAACCATACCTGTTTGAGGATCATGCCATATTGAGAAAAACTTGCCAGAGAATACTCAAACAATCCTTGATTATCTGTTTTGAAATGGATTTCTCCATTTGGACGAAGAATCTGTTCATCTACAGCAAGAAAAGTCTTATATGTCAATCGCCGTTTTTCATGACGTTTTTTTGGCCATGGATCGGAAAAATTCAGATAGATTTGATCTACTTCGCTGTCAGCGAAATACTTTGTCAACGCTGATCCATCCACATGTAGAAGTTTCAGGTTAGGAAGCGGTTGTTCGATCAACTTGTCTAGTGCAATCGAAACAACACTGACCTGCATTTCTACTCCAATATAATTGATTTCAGGATGGGCTTTTGCCATTCCAGTGATGAACTGGCCTTTCCCCATACCAATCTCAATGTGGATTGGATGATCGTTTTCAAACAATTCATTCCATTTTCCCTTCCACAATGTTGGATCACTAATTACAAAATTCGGGTGAGCCGCTAACATTTCCGCTGCTCCCGGACGATTTCGGACACGCATTATTTATCTCCATTCCTTTCCTCTAATTAAAAAGGTCTGGCCAAATCTCCGCAGAGTTTGGGCCAAACCTCAGCCACTGAAAATTCGTTTTAATTGTAAAATTTCTTCGTTCATCCGTCGATGATCTTCACGTTTGCAATATCTGGTGATTTCTTGGAGCAAATTCATGGCCGCATACCAATGAAATTTTTCAAGCATTTCGTCAGTCGGGCGTATGCCATAACTGATCAGCCACTGATTCCAGCTAGACAGTGGCACATAATTTCCTAAAATCGTTGCAATATCCACCGCAGGGTCTGCAAACATGATTGAATCCCAATCGACTAGATATAAATAATTTTTACATACTAACCAATTACGATGGTTTACATCTCCGTGTACTACTGATAAGTTTTCCTTATCTATTGACGGGATCTGCTCACGAAGAAAACGATGGACAATTTGCAGAAATTGATTTTTCTGGAGTTCTTCCGGTAATTCTTTTTCATATTTTTGCAGCATCTTCTCCGGCGTCATGACACGACCACCGATACGGGTCAGCATGGTTTTAAGAGAATTTGAATGATGTAAATGGTACAAAACATCAATCACGTCGTTTCTTTGACCAATCTCATTAGGAGTCAGCAAGCGACCTTCCAGCCACTCTTGTGCTGTCAAAGTATCGCCATTCCCCGTTCGTTTTGTCCAAACAAGTTTTGGTGTAATTCCTTCCCTTGAAAGAGCAGCCAACATCGGAGTCGTGTTTCGTTTAATAAAGACTTTGTCCTCATCACGCATGCCTATGTATGTTTTTCCTGTGTCGCCTTTGATGGGACGTAACCGCCACTCTTGGTCTAACTGAAACTCCATCATGCATTCTCCCGTCCTCTTACTCTTTGTTTTGCAGTACTTATTATTCTAGTCGCCTGAACACTACACGTCAAGCACATATACGTTCTTTTTCATTTAATTGCCATTCAAAAAACCAGCTTTTCTCAAAAAAAATAGAACGAACAGCATTCTTACTGTCAACGCTCTATTTTTCATTCTCATTTTTACCCTACACAGCTTTGTTTTCAGTCTGACATCTTCTTCAAACGAGTTGGTACATATAGTTTAACAAAGAGCATAGTAACAATCAAATAAGCCGCTAGCGGAACCCATCGCTGCTGCCCATCTAATACGACTGCAGCAATCAAACCAAAAATAACCGACGCGATAATTAATACCCATGTGAGTAGATGCTGAATCGCCTGCTTCTTCTGATTCTTATGGATTGGATAAAGCTGAATGAGAACCATATAGCGGAACTGGTTCGCTAAAGGTAACAGTTGGAAACCGATCAAATATAAAAATAAGAAACCGATAATCAGACTAAAATAAAAGTCGACTACTCCGGCAATCAATAACCCACCTATAATTACTAATCGGAAATAAAGACCACTAAAATCAGAACCTCTTGCCAATCTTCTTGCAAACAAGTAAAGATAAGTGTTTTTTGATTCTCTTTTAATATGAGTCAATATAGGATCCAAATAGCGTCTTCTTTTGATCTTTGCCGTAATTTCAGGAACATCTGTGAATAAATTGATAAATTGATAGATCTGATGCAACCTATGTTCTTCTACATGCACCATTTTCTCCCAATCCAATCCTTTTTCTTGTTGCTTCCACAAAAACCAGTAATATAGACTTGCCTGTACTAATGCACCTGCTATTCCTGCCCATATCAGCCAATAAAATGATAGAAACAAAAAGATCAGAGAAGAAAAAAACCAGCCTAATTTCCAATAACGAATAACTTGTTGATCTAGTCGAAACAATTCTGCTCTCTTGATTTGCAGATGACTGAATTTCAAACTCCATAATATGATCAGATAGACGAAAAACATCGAAAAGGATTGCTCCGTACTAACCACCACTAATGGCATGGCCAATCCGCATGCCAATATCAAAAAGATCAACGGAAAAATGCAAGAATAGCGAAAAGCTCGTTCCAAATAGGTTTGCATTTCTTTTTCTTTAGGAAGTAAAAAAACAATATCTGCTGCCTCTGCAAAAGTAGCCATCTTACCCACGAATAAACAGAGCATCCAAAATACAGAGATTATGAGCCCTCCAATTGCAAACGGTGGCTGCAGGGTTTTCAACCAATTAGAATAATATAATCCCACACCGCCAATCAAGAAAAGACAAACTAAAACAAAATGATCGTTCAATACATAACGCATATATTTCATCATTTTCTTTTGATGTCTTGCTAAACGTTTTTGAAAAAAACTACTCATGTACCTTCTCCTTTGTTAAAGCAATATAGATTTCGTCCAAAGAAGAATCCGGCAGCTGAAATTCTTTTCTCAACATCTCAAGAGAACCGTCTGCTCGTATCTCTCCGTTATGTAAGACCACAAAACGATCACAATATTTTTCTGCAGTAGCTAAAATATGCGTAGACATCAAAATACCGGCTCCTTCTTTTTTCATTTCTACCATCAATTCAAGCAATGCATTGATAGCTAGTGGATCCAAGCCTAAAAATGGTTCGTCGATGATATATAAAGAAGGCTCGATCAAAAAGGCGCATAAGATCATCACTTTCTGTTTCATTCCCTTTGAAAAATTAGCTGGGAACCAGTCAAGACGATTAGATAACCGAAAAGTCTCCAACAACTTTTCTGCTCTTTTCATTGCTGTATCCATAGGTATATCGTAGGCCATCGCAGTGACTTCTATATGTTCTCTCAATGTCAATTCTTCATATAAAGAAGGAGTCTCTGGAATATACCCAATTTGTTTGCGATATTCTTCCGTATTTTTCTTTAAGGATAGATGATTGATTTCTATCGTTCCTTTTGAAGCTTCCAGCAGACCGATAATGTGCTTGATGGTCGTACTTTTCCCTGCTCCGTTCAGTCCAATCAACCCTACTATCTCTCCAGGCTGTACATCGAAACTGATATCTTTTAACACAGGGAGATGTCCGTACCCCCCTGTGACATGATCGATAATTAAACTCATTCTTTTTCCTCCGCCATTTATTTTTATTTATTATACCACGAAGAAAATGACGGTATTTTGTTTTTTTCCTTACAATAGCTTTAACTTATGGTAAAGTTAAGCTGAAGTATTTATTCTTTATAGAAAGGATGTTTTATATGGAAAACTGTATTTTTTGCAAAATCATCAATCAAGAAATCCCAAGCTATAAAATATATGAAGACGACAAGGTCTATGCTTTTTTAGACATCTCTCAAGCAACGAAAGGACACACATTAGTTGTGCCTAAACGTCATGTAGCAGATATTTTTGAATATGATCCCGAACTTGCAGGAGAGGTTTTTTCACGTGTGCCTAAGATTGCTCAAGCATTGGAAAAAGCTTTTCCAGAAATGAAAGGTCTTAATATCTTGAATAACAACCGTGAACTAGCCTATCAATCTGTTTTTCATTCACATATCCATTTAGTCCCTCGCTACAGCAAAGAGGATGATTTTTCTATTCACTTTGGCAATCATCAAGATAGTTATGGATCGGAAGAACTAAAAGCTGTTCAAGAAACAATCGTAAAGCAGGTGTCCTGCGATGATTAAAAACTTTTTCAAAGGACTGTTATTTGGAGTTGCTGCTGGCACTGTCGGAGGTCTGTTATTGGCGCCCAGGAGCGGGAATGAAACAAGAAAGAAACTGATCGAAGAATTGGAAGAAGCAGCAACTCTGACAAACGATTTAAATAACAGCCTGAATCATTTTAAAAGCGCATTGATCGAAACAAAAGAAACAGCTGAATCTGTGATCCCTGCTTTCCAAGAAGCAATCAAAAAAGATATCGAAGATTTTAAATTCCAAGCTGAACCACGTATCACACAAATCAATGAACAAGTAGAAAAACTAAAAGCTGATCTGCCAGAGTATACTGAACAAATATAATAATGATTATTTTCTCAACAGATTTAACTATATAAGTGAGAAAAGTTTGCGTAATTCCTAGGAATGTGATGAAATTTTGAATTTTGTTTGAAACTACCACGACAACGTTTTTAAAGGAAATGGGATATGGTATAGTTAATATATAAAAATAATAACTAATTACAGGAGTGCAAATTTTAATGAAAAAAAAATCAATTATTTTGGCAGCTACTAGTGCGTTGGCTGTTTTAACTCTAGCAGCTTGTTCAGGCGATACTAATAAAGATATCGCAACGATGAAAGGCGGAACGATCACTGTATCTGATTTCTATGATGAAGCAAAACTTGAATCATCGAACCAATCCTTAGTACAACGGATGATCATTTATAAAGTATTCAATAACAAATATGGCGATAAAGTAACCGATAAGCAAGTGGATGCAGAATACGACAAACAAGCGAAATCATTAGGTGATACTTTTGAATCACAATTAGAAGCTGCTGGATATACGAAAGATACTTATAAAGAATATATTCGTAACAATTTAGCTTTTGAAGCTGGCTTGAAAGCTCACGTAGATATTACAGATGACGATTTGAAAACTGCTTGGAAATCTTTCCATCCAGAAGTAGAAGCACAAATCATCAAATTATCAAGTGAAGATGAAGCAAAAGATGTGAAAAAATCAGCGGATGATGGAGATGATTTCTCTAAATTAGCCAAAGACAAATCAACTGATACAGAGACAAAAGAAGATGGCGGTAAAGTTAAATTCGACTCAACGACAACAACTATTCCTGCAGAAGTAAAAGAAGCAGCTTTCAAATTGAAAGACGGTGAGATCTCCGATGTTATTACTACAACAAATCCTACTTCTTATGCGACAGAATACTACGTTGTCAAAATGGTGAAAAACCAAAATAAAGGCAATGACATGGATAAATACAAAGATCAACTAAAAGATATCGCTACTGAAATTAAACTAAGTGACAATGCATTCACAACTAAAGTAATCGGTGAAGAATTAAAAGATGCAAATGTAAAAATCAAAGATGATGCCTTTGAAAATGTGTTGAGTGCATTCACAACAACTTCATCAAGTACGAAAGACTCAAGTGAAACTACAGCTTCAACAAAGAGTTCTGACACAAAATCAACTGATTCAACAAAAGAATCTTCAACTAAAGAAACAACTGATTCATCAAAATAAAAGAAAACAAAAAAAGCGAAGACTTATGTCTCGCT
>NZ_JAKZIW010000014.1:0-49811 GCF_031143325.1 Enterococcus sp. FR204
TAATTAAAAAATTCGCCTTTTTATTCTACTATGAATCTTCTGGCTTGGCTTTCATTTCTCTTATGTAATCATTTTCTTTTATACAACTTAAAAAAAAATTAAACCATTAGCAGAATATTTTCTGAATCTATTCACGAAAGTCTTTTTCTATCTTTCGTTTTCCACGACTCAACTGATCTAGAGTCAAAAAACTAAAACGACAGTTGCGCAAATGACGCACAAGCTGCCGCTTTAATAACAAATAGCCTTTCATTCTCAGCAGGCCACTTATTTCCAGTTAACTTTCTGTTCTTAGCTTTTTACTCAACTGGATAATATATGCACTTAATGAAGTCCCAATTTCCGAATGTTGAAGTCCATATTCAATATTTGTCTTCATATATCCTAACTTATCGCCTACGTCGTATCTTTTTCCTTTAAACTCTCTCGCATAGACCGCCTCTGTCTGGTTAAGAGTCTGAAGTGCATCCGTTAGCTGTATCTCGTTTCCTGCTCCTGGTTCTTGAGTTTCTAATATCTCAAATATTTTAGGAGTCAGTAGATAACGTCCGATAATGGCTAAATTACTTGGTGCTTTTCCCATTTCAGGTTTTTCTACAAACCCTTTTACTCTGCAACGACCCTTTTCGCTATCTGTTTTAGGATCAATAATTCCGTATTTAGATGTTTCATTTTCTGGTACACGCATGACGGCAACAGCGGAAGCTTGTGTTTCTTCATAATCCATCATCAATTGTTGAGTCAATGGGATATCATCTTTCATCAAATCATCCCCCAGCATGACGACAAACGGTTCATTTCCTATAAATGCTTTTGCTTGAAGCACGGCATCCCCCAGTCCTCTTGGATGAGATTGACGGATGAAGTGAAGATTGACTTGAGTCGTTTCTTCAACTAAAGCGAGTAATTCTGTTTTTTCCTTTTCCCGCAAATTGTTTTCCAATTCGATATTTGCATCAAAGTGATCTTCAATGGGTCTTTTTTCTTTTCCCGTTACGATCAAGATATCTTCGATTCCCGAATCCAATGCTTCTTCCACAATAAACTGGATCGTTGGTTTATCCACGATTGGAAGCATTTCTTTTGCCATGGCTTTTGTTGCCGGCAAAAAACGTGTTCCTAGCCCAGCGGCAGGAATGACTGCTTTTTTGACCTTCACTTACTGTTCCTCCTAAACGACGATTAACTATTGCTCATCTATTTAACGAAGAGAAAATTCATTCTCCATTTTTCCGTCACGTAACATGATTTCTTTTGCTGCTTTTTTGATATCTTCTCCATTATACAAAACATTATAGATTGTTTGAGTAATTGGCATCTCAACACCTAGCTGTTGAGCTAGCTCTACTGCTGCTTTTGTCGTTGCCACACCCTCAACGACCATTCCCATGTTTTCTAGAACTTCTTCCAGCTTATGTCCCTGTCCTAACAAGTTACCGGCACGCCAATTGCGAGAATGAACACTTGTACAAGTAACGATCAAGTCCCCCACACCACTCAAACCGATAAATGTCAGAGGATTGGCACCCATCGCGACACCAAGACGGCTGATTTCTGCCAATCCTCGAGTCATGATTGCTGCTTTTGCATCATCTCCGAATCCTAATCCATGGATAGCGCCGGCACCAATTGCAATGATATTTTTCAATGCTGCACCAGTTTCTACGCCAATCACATCATTATTTGTATAAATCCTGAAATAATCATTCATGAACAGTTTTTGTACATAGGCTGCTGCTTTTTGATCAATACTTGCAGCTGTAATTGTTGTGATATCATGTACTGCCACTTCCTCAGCATGGCTAGGACCAGATAATACAACAATTGCCTGTCTTTTTTCTTCTGGAATTTCTTCAGCCAAAACTTCTGAGATTCGTTTATGCGTATCTTGTTCTAGTCCTTTACTTGCATGTATAATGATTGGCTTAGTATTCATTTTACCAATAAGTTCCTGTGCGACTGAACGAATCGCTTTTGTTGGAACAACAAATAAAATAGCATCTGCGTTATCCACTGCTTCTGCCAATTCTTTATATCCGATAATCGATTCTGGGATCGTCAAATCAGGTAAAAAATGCTGATTTGTATGATACTTATTGATTTCATCAATCTGTTCAGGTACATTTCCCCAAATACGGACATCATGCCCGTTTTCTGCCAATGTTTGTGCTAAAGCAGTGCCCCAAGATCCAGGACCAAGAACTGCGATTTTTTGTTTCATGGATATTCCTCCAAATAAATAATTGATAATTTCCATTATAGTATACATTTCTTAAAGTTGGGACTAATTTCCATTGTTTTTAAGTGTTTGTTTACTTCTTTTATCGTTTTTACTTGAAATAATCAATGATATGTTACAATAGTCTACATTTTATTTTTACACTCGTTATGCTTTGCTTGTTCCTAAGAGGAAGCAGTTTTGACAATGTTACTACCAGCATTACTATTAGGAGGTTAGGAAACTTCTCCTAGTGAGTATTGATTTAAAATACATAAGAGACAGATTGAACATTTCTAAATCTGTCAGGTCCTGCAACGGACAGATTGTCTCTGTTTACGGTTGACATAGGAACTTTTGTTTTAGTCAACATTCTGGATACAAAACGCTATGTAAACTGGCGCAACTCGTTGTACTTGGACTTTTACTACGGATCCATGCAACAACAAAATAGTACTATTGCATAACAAAAAATGGTTGGCACCCACATGTCCCATTAAACAGATTATAAGTTGAACTGTAGATAATGCAAAAAATGTGTTTTATAACGTAATTGATGCCAATATTTTAAAAAAATAAAGGGAGCAGTTATCGCTGCTCTCTTTATTTTTTATATTCTTTTTATCCAGTCTATCCTAATAATCAAACTGACGATAGTAGCGGCGTATCTCTAATGGATGGCAGTTCAACTGCTCCACATGAGCATCGATGCGTTGTGTCACTACATGCATCAATAAGAAAGACAAAACACGTCCGCGATATTTTTCACTGATACCTTCTACTGGATAGTCTTTTGTGTCTATCAATGTATAATTGCTGCAAATTTTTGGCAAAAGTTTAGCCACACGTTCAGATAACACTCTCTGTTCATCTTCGCCTAAAAATAATGTGACTGGGGTTGTTTCTTCTACGATCTCTAACGTCCCGTGAAGAAACTCGGCAGCATGGATAGATTTCGATGGAAGCCAGCTTTGTTCTTCCCAGTAACACATGGCATATGAATAAACAGCTCCCCATTGATTCCCTGCTCCAATAAAATAATGCATACTATCACGTCGATGTTTTTCTGCAAATGATAAGCCAAATGCATCTGCTTTTTTCTCTGCTTCCACTAACCCTGTTGGTAAATAACGTTCGAGCTGTTCATAGTATTCTGAATAAGCTTCGAATTCTCCATTCAAATACATCAATCGATCTGCTGCCATAAAAAATTTGATTTGTTCTGTTCCAGGAGCTGGATAAGTGACCACAAAATCGCATAGCTGAGACAACTTACTGTTCGCTTTATCGATAAATCCAATCAGTGTCGCTCCTACTTTCTTGATTTGTTCTACTGCTTTCACTACTTCTTGAGTTGTACCGGTAACAGAGGACAAAATAACGATAGAATCTTTTGTTAATCTTTTGTTTCCAGTAGTGTAATATTCTGCAGCATGCTGTACAAAGACAGGCAAGTTGCTTTTCCCATTCATATAAGTGACAGCTTGCATCGAGGAAGCATACGTTCCACCGATTCCTAGATAATAGACAGCGTCAAATTTTTCCGCATAAAGTTTATCGATGATTTCTTCTACTTGCGGACGTAAAGCTAGTGCGCCTTTTATTGCTTTGATTTGTTCTTCTTCATTGAATTTCAGCATGATTTCCACCTCTTATAATTTACTTTTCAAGACTGTATCAAAGTCTTCAAAAATCTTTTTGTTCAAGTCAATACCTTTAGCTACTGCGGTTTTATAAGCGAATAGTTGAAACGGAACGACAAGCGCTAATACAGACAGATATTCATCACATTCTATTGCTAATCCAAGTGTTTTCTCGTTTCTTGCTTTTTTTGTGGTAATGGTGAGAGTCTCTCCAACGTACCGACTCATATATCTTTGCAACTTTTGCGAACGTTCCTTATTTACACTTTCCCCTTCAATAAAGAATAGCAAATGCGAAGCATCTGCCTCCAGGTATGGGCCGTGCATATAAGCTTCTAACTCAAATCCTTGTGACGGAACGCGGATTGTTTCAGTCAATTTCGTCTCTGCTTCTTTAGCTGTTCCCCAGTTTGGACCATATCCAATGGTGACGAAACGCTGTGCTAAACGAAATAAACTTTGATATCCATCAAAAAATTCTTCCGTTTTTTGAATAATCGCTGGTAAATGGTTGATTATTTTGCGCAAATGTTGCATGTAGTCTTGTTCTATTTTTTTGCTGATTTTATTTTTACTTATTCCAATTCCTATCCCTAAGAGTAGTAACTGTAAAACAGTCGCAGAATAGCCTTTTGTAACGAAGCCTACTGATTCTACCCCGGCACCTAAATCAATAATTTGTGCAGCTTCTAAAGCAAGTGGACTTTGCACGTCATTTGTGATAGCAACAACAGGTAACCCTTGTTTTTGTATCATTTTTACTGCTTCAACAGTAGAAGCACTTTTCCCGCTTTGTGACACAGCAATCACAGTATCGATTGAAGGAGAAAGTTTTCCATAATGGGAAAAATAAAAAGGTTCTTGAATATCGACAGTAAGATCACCATAAGATTCCAATGCTGGCTTCGCTGCTAAACAAGCGTTATAAGATGAACCCGTTGCTAAGATCAGTAAATTCACTGTTTTTTTCATATGTTCTCTTGTCGAAAAATCATTCTTTTTCAAGATCGTACTTAGTACTTCCTTTTCTTCATAGATATAATCTTGCATCGTAAACATTTTCTCTGCTCCTTTTTTAAAAAATCCCTATCCACGAACCAAAAATTCCAAAGAAAGCTAGTCCGATCAAGATCGTTAATGGTTTCACTTCTTTCTTCAATAGATAAAACACTATGCCAAATGCTCCAAGACATAAGATATTTGGAACGATATCATCAAAAATACTTTGAACAGTCACAGCATTTTCTCCTGAACCGATTTTTAAAGGAATATTGATGGTGATCATCGTGGCAGTCATTGCTCCAACGACCATCAGTCCAATAATAGACGCGCCTAATGTCAAACTTTCCATCATACCGTTTGCCTGGATCTTTTTCAAAAAACCCGTTCCTAAGCGATATCCCCAACCTGTTGCTAGATAGCGAAACAGAATGTGCGGAATATTGAAAATCAAAATGAACAAGATAGGGCCTAAAATATTTTCTTGCATGGCTAAAGAGGTACCCACACCTGTGGCAATCAATCGCAAAGTTCCCCAAAAGAAAGAATCTCCTAACCCTGCAAGAGGCCCCATCAAAGATGTTTTGATACTATCGATCGCAGTCACATCAAATTCAGGATCATCCTTATTTTCTTCCTCCATTGCAGCCGTGATTCCTAAAATCAGTGTAACGATATGTGGGGTCGTGTTAAAAAACTCTAGATGCCGTTTCAAAGCTGCTGCCATTTCTTCTTTCGACTGATATAACTTTTTCAAAATCGGAATCATTGCATAAACATAAGCCATATTCATCTGACGTTCATAATTCCAAGAAAACTCCATTTGAAAAGAACGCCAAAATACGTGATTTAGCTCTTTTTTCGTTATTTTGCTGTTTTTGATCTCAGAATTCTTCATCTTCTTCTACCTCCCCTGCAGTTGTTTGAAGTGGTAGTTGACGGACATTCATAATATTGACTACCACAACTGCTAAAATCGCACCAAAAATAGCTACTCCGGTCACAGGAATCTCTAAGTAAGAAGCTATAGCAAAACCTAAGAAAAAATATGGTGCAACTTGTTTGTTGATCAGCAAACGAGCAAGCATCGCAAAACCAAGAGCTGGAATCAACCCTGTAGCTACTGACAACCCCTTTTGAACGAAGTCAGGAATCATATTTAATAGATTTCCGATCGTATTGCTTCCCACCATATAAGAAACCATTACCACAACACCAAGCATCAAGGAAAGACCGATACCGGCAAGCAAGTGCATATGCTCGACTCCTTTATAATTTCCTTCTTCTGCATAACTGTCTGCTTTATGGTTCATAATTGGAATCAAAAGCCCTAAGTAAATATTTTTCAATATCAATGTCAACGTAGCAATCGGCAAACCTAGTAAAAGCGCGGTTTCTGTACCGGCTCCAGCTGTAATAGCAAAAGCCGTCCCTAAAATCCCACCGGTCACAACATCAGGTGGAATCGAAGCACCTACTGAGAACGATCCGATAAATGCTAACTCTAAAGTTGCGCCCATAATGATCCCAGTTTTTACATCACCTAACACGATTCCTGTAAACAGCCCCGTCACAATCGGACGAGAAAGCAACGATGTCCCTAGTGCATATTCTGATTGTGCGACAAATGCAACAATTCCTAATAAGACTGCTTGTACAATCATTGAGGTTCTTCCTTTCTTACAAAACTTCTCTTACATCCACTTTTTTATCTGCTGGTACTTGACGGATTTCTACTTCTATTTGTTTGTCAATTAATCGTTTCAAGCGTTCCTCCTCTTCTGGTAAAATATTTACCGCTTTTCCGATGCTGCGAGTACCAGGTTTTGCCTTGATCCCTCCTAAGTTGATGGTTTTGATTTCTGGATACGCTTCTGCCAGCTTATATGCATCCTCGATCGATTCCACTACGATGAATAACTTATATTTATCTGTCACCCCGCTTTTCAACGCGGCAATCGAGTCATCAATTGATTTGATCACTAGTTTGACTCCTTGTGGCTTGGCTAATTTGATCGTTGTCTTTCGTATCTCATTCGTAGGTACATCATCATTAGCAATCAAAATACAGTCTGCACCTATTGTTTGTGTCCATGAAAAAGCTACTTGTCCGTGTAATAACCGATGGTCGACTCTTGTCAATACAATCATTTTTCTTCCTCCTAAAATTCGTCTTCTTCTATTTTCTGATTGAGCCGCTCGTTACAAAACTGGATCATTTTTTTTGAATCAGTTAGCACCTGCTGGATCAAAACAGTTGTCTCTACTTCAGCGTCCAACTGAGATACTAGCTCAATCAAGAGTGGCAAATTCAATCCGGCAACGAGATAGACATGATCCTGATTGATATATTGTAAGAATTCGTTGTTGACACTTCCGCCAAAAAGATCCGTCAGAACAATGATTTCTTTATCTTTGTACCTCATAAAAAGCTGCCTTACTGTTTCCGCTAAATCAAAATTCTCATCAGTATAGCAATCCAATACAGTAATAGAATGATTTTTCCCATAGATCAGCTCTAATGAATCTAATATCCCTGAAGCAAATTTTCCATGGGAAGCTAAGATAATTTCTCTATCCACTTTTTCATCTCCTCTTTTCACTTACACATACTAAAAAAGCAAGTTGCATGCCAAAATTAGTGGCAACAACTTGCTTATGTTCAAAATTCTTCTTCTATCGAGAGAAACTCTGTATCTTCACTCAAAATATCATAGATATAGGCAATCTCAGAATTGGGGATCATGACACTATAATGCTCTTCAATGACACTAAACGCAGATTTAATAGCAGATAACCCTTCTTTTTGACACTGCTTCCATTTCTCTAATCCTTGATAGGTTTCGATTGGCATTTGTCGGATCAATCGTTCAATGAGACAGCTCACATGGACATACAACGCTAATTTTTTGGGATTGCTGATGCTTCGATTCAACTGCACCTCTAATTCTCTCATAAAATGATCGATTTCTCCCATCACCTTCTCTGTATCTAGAATAGTCACGGAATCCAGTACTTTTTCCAATGAAAAATTACGAATGATGCGCTGATTGAATATTTCCTTCTCTGAAGCATTCATAGTAGTGTCCAACCATTCAGCTAGTACAGACATCTTTTCCCCCGAGATGAGGTCTTCTAATGAAAGATATTCGATATTGGTGATATCAGGATCTGTGGTGCCAATCATTCCTACGACTTCGTATATGGAAAATAATGGGTCACTGTTTTTCTTATCTTTTAATTGCTGATATTCATATGGGATGATTTTCAACTGACAAGCCGTAGGTAAGCTTTTTTCTAGCAGTTCACTTAAGTGGACCGCCGTACCGATTCCAGTGAAGCAAGTAGTAATGAGTGCTTTGGGTTTGTTTTCCTCTGGATAGAGCAGTCGCCATTCTGGCTGGATCTGTCGAACAGTCTCTTCTGCTATCTCTTCTAATGATACATTTTTTTGCAGGCATTCCCCTACTGTGATTGCTAAAGGTGTCGTCACATTATTCAAAATCAAAAGCGGTACGGATAACTGTTTTTTAAAAAACTGATGGATTTCTTTCAGAGATCCCATGTCTACTAATATGATCAATCCATTTGAAACATCGCTGTTTTCGCAATAATCAAGGATTTCTGAAGCAATCTGCTGTGGTGTGACATCTAGTGGCATATCAAATGATTCAAATAGATCCTCTTGTAATAAACGATTTACTACATTTGCCATACTGCTAGCAGTTGCATAACCGTGAGCAGCAATCATCGCTTTTGGCAGTCGTTTTTCTTTTGACCATTTCGCTTTTTTTAGATAGATCGTCAGTAAAATCCGATCCATACTTGTGTCTTCAATATCTAATTTGATCTTACTTAATTCCAGAATTCGTTGGACATAGTGATAACTAGATGGATAAGACTGAGAAACTTGTTGTTCTAATTCTTTGATTAGTTGGATAATATCATGTTCTTCCGGTAACCATTTGATAGTGCTTCGCTGATAGAGATAGTAACTCAAGGCATAGACACTGTTTCCATCGAATTTGATTTGATAGGCAGTTTCCATTTGTCGAAAGGTCTCTCGGATAGATTGTGTCCAATAAACCAGCAGCTCGTGTTTTTCTTGTCTACTGGTCTCAAACAGCAAAAAATCAAATAATTGAATCACTTCTTGCTTTAATTTTCCTTCGCAAGAATATAGCAGACAGTTATTTTTCTTGAAATCAAGTAGGATTTGCTCAAAACTTTTAACGATTCGCTGCTGTTCGGGCTGTTGCTTCTCCATTAATTGCTCTAAGGTCTGGTCTTGCGTAATATAGATTCCTTGCTGTGCTGTATTTTTAGTAATAGGCTGCGCAAGTAGTTCTTTTTGCAAATGATGGATCGTGACATGGATTTCAGGCTGTTCACGCTGTTCAGCATATGCTTTTGCTGCTGAAACTTTGACGATATTTTTCAGCTCTCCTATGTTTCCGGATAATTTCTGACTTGTTAAAAGTGACAAAGCTGGTCCACTGACTGACAAAGGGCTCCCCATTTTTCTTTGTTCTTCGAGAAAAAAAGAGTAAATCAGTTCTAGCCGTTCATTACGACTACGCTGATTAAGTGCAGGTAGTTCGATTCGGATAGGTATTCTTCGAATGAAAGTTGTTAAGAAATGACTAGTAATCTCTTCAGTCGTAGCAAAAAAGAGACGTGTTTTGATCCGGCGTGACAAATTAGGTTCTCCCATACGATAAATCACACCTTGATCAAGATAGGTGAACAGTTTTTCCTGACCTTCTGGTGTTAAGCGATGTACCTCGTCTAAAAACAAGATCCCACCATCTGCTGCTTCAAAAGCCCCTTTTTTATTTTCTTCTGCACCAGTGTACGCTCCCTTAACATGTCCAAACAAATTGCTAGTCAAAAGTTCAGGATTATCTGCATATTGTGCACAATTAAAAGTGATGAATGGTGCAGAATCTTCTAGCAGATCATGAAGCAGACAATACTGATAGACCAAATTAACTAAATAACTTTTACCTGTGCCACTTTCGCCTGTAATCAAAAGTGGTAATCCGCCATCTGGATAGTAAAGAGCTGTTTTGATTTGTTCGATACTTTCTTTCAAACTGGCGTCGTATCCGATCATAAAAGAGAATAAGTCTTTTGGTTGCGCGAAAAAAGGCTGTTCCTCTTTGAGATCATCGATAGAAAAATAAAAATTCGTGCGTAACTTAAAAAATTGTTTTTCAAAAGCTTCTTTGTGGAAATAAATCACTGGTCGAGAATTGATTTTGACTAGTAGTTGCTCATCATTTAACTGGTTCAAATAATGACTGACTGTGTTTCTTTTTACCCCAAAATGATCAGCTAACCTTTGTGCTGTAAAGACCTCGTTCATATGTTCTAAATCGAAAAAGGCTGTCTGGTTCTCTAAGTAACATAAAATTTCCTTCTTCAACAACTTATTCACCCCTCCTCCATCATAGAAAACGGATTCATTTTGTCAATAAAATCTTTAATAAAGAATTGAAAAATATATCTTATTATAGACAGCAGCCTACTTATCCCTTATAATTTTTATTCTAAAAAACGTACAGTTCCTTCCAGTTTTTATACTGGAATTTCAACATATGAAAGAATAAGGAGGCTATGACTATTCAATGAAATCGGATAAATATAAAAACAGGAAACATACTTCCTGGAAAACTTTTCGAGAAATCATCGGATCTTATCTCGCTGTAGTTGTATTTTTGCCTTTGCTTTATATGGCTATGACAGAACAAACTCGTTTTATTGGCGTAGATACGCAATATATAGCCGAAACAGGATTTTTATTCATCTTTATCTTGATTTTTGCGTTCTATAAATCCTTCCATACAAAATAAGATTCACAGATTTCAACTTTCCTGTCTGTTTTTAGCTATTGCAAATCCTTATATGTGGTATAACAACAATTTATTGGCATAATGAGGAAAAACGAGTTATGATGCTTTCAGAGAGTAAAGAGGTACTGTTGTCACCATCCTTTTTATTGATTACGTACACCACTCTTAGTTTTTTCCCATTGATTACGAAAACAAGGTAGAAACATTGATGTTCCTACCTTGTTTTCTTTTTTTATTTTCAGATCAAAATCTCAAGTAGCTTTTGACTTGATGTCGGGAGGTTGTCTTCGTTCCATCAAACCTGATAGAATCTGCGCCAAACCATAGTTTTCTCCACTATTATTTATTCCTCTAAGATAGTACCCACAATAAACGAATAAATATTTTTCTCATTTTCATACTCCTTCTTTGAAAATCAATTAGATTTCTCTCAACCCACTTTTTTACAAAAATTACGTAGCAAAAAAGATTGCAAGAACAAATTAAAAAAAAAGTAAATAGAGTTTCGTCTATAAACATTTACTTGATATATTTTTTATGCAGAATTCATTTATAGAAAAATTAAGTAAAATAGACGTTCCTATGAATGAAGAGACTGGCATGTTTTCTCATTTTCTTTTTTTTAAAAAAAATAGTCTATTCAATTTCTAAAGCTTCTTCATAATAAAACTTTCATTTATGAAAAGGCTTGTTCTCTTTTCATTCTAAATTTCCTAAGCTACAATGTGGTAGTACTTGTTTTTTCAATTGTGGACAAATAAATAATAGGAGGAATCATATGATTCAGTTATTACGTTATGCAAAAGACTATCGTAAGCAAATCATTTTGGGCCCGTTCTTCAAATTTCTTGAAGCTGTCTTCGAACTTGTCCTGCCTTTAATGATGGCTTCCTTGATCGATAATGGACTAAAAATGAATGACCGAGGAAAAATCATTGAAATGGGCTTATGGATGGTCGCTATGTCTGTGATTGGTCTGATTTGTGCTATCATTTGCCAATACTATGCTTCAGTAGCTTCACAAGGATTTGGTACAGAGTTACGTAATCAGCTAATCAAAAAAATCAATACTTTCTCTCACAACGAGTTGAATCATTTTGGAACAGATACCTTGATCACCCGAATGACAAACGACATCAATCAGCTTCAGCTAGCTTTAGCAATGGTCATTCGTTTATTGATCAGAGCACCGTTTTTAAGTATCGGGTCAGTGGTCATGGCTTTTGTGATCGACTGGGAAGTAGGTCTGTTTTTCTTAGCATTATTGCCTATTTTCTCAATCATTTTATTTTTTATCATCAAAAAAACCGTTCCTCTCTACCAAAAAGTGCAAGAAAAACTAGATCAGCTCAATGAACACGTTAGTCAGAATCTTAGCGGTGTTCGTGTCATCCGCGCATTTGCGCAGACAAAAAAAGAAACAGAGAAGTTCGATAAAAGCACAAATGATCTAGCGAACAATTATTTACGTGTTTCCAATATCTCTGCCCTATTATCACCTGCTACAACCTTGATCATGAATATCGGGATCATCTGTTTGCTGACAGTTGGCGGGATCAAAGTAAATATTGGTAGCTTGCAACAAGGACAAGTTCTTGCTTTGATCAATTATATGAATCAAATGCTTTTGGCACTGATCGTTGTTTCAAACCTCGTCGTGATCTTCACACGTGCCGAAGCTTCAGGAAATCGGGTGAAAGAGGTGCTAGACACAGAAAATTCGATTCTTGAAGCTGAGGTCAGTACTACTCCCGATTTTTCTTCTGAAGCAATTATCGCTTTTGACCATGTTGACTTCCGTTATACTCCTGATTCTGGTCTTTCTCTCCAAAATATTACATTTCAGCTGAAGCGAAATACAGTCCTTGGAATCATTGGTCCAACCGGAAGCGGGAAAACGACTTTGACACAATTGATTCCGCGTTTCTATGATGTCAGTTCCGGTACAGTCATAATGGACGGAATGGATGTTCGTTCTTGGCAGCTGGATCATCTCCGTCAGCAAATTGCTCTTGTTCCCCAAACTTCTGTACTATTTACCGGGACTATTCGTGAAAACCTTCAATGGGGTAAGAAAGACGCCACAGAAAAAGAATGTTGGGAAGCTCTGAAAATCGCTCAGGCAGAAGAATTTGTCCGTCAGCTTCCAAATGGTTTAGATACAAAAGTCATGGAAAATGGGAAAAATTTCTCTGGCGGACAAAAACAGCGACTGACGATTGCAAGAGCTTTGATTGCCAAGCCAGCATTACTGATTTTAGATGACTCTTTAAGTGCGTTGGATTATCAAACAGACTTGGATTTGCGTAAGGCGCTACAGACTTATCTTGGCAGTACAGTGATTATTATCTCCCAACGTGTCCGCTCTATTCAAGAAGCACATCATATCTTAGTGATGGATCAAGGTAAGATTGCTGCTCAGGGTACCCATGAAGAATTACTTGCTCAATCAGCAGAATATCAGGAAATCGTCGCATCACAGGAGGAAGAATAGTTATGAAAGTAAAAAAATTATCCTTGCAGACGCTCCGCCGATTCATTCCTTACCTTACTGCCTATGCAAAAGACATTTGGCTAGCTGTGCTACTAGGAATCATCAATGGGATTGCAACAGTTGTGATGACGTTACAAATTGGTCAAAGTATCGATCAAATGATTGGAGAAGGACAGGTCCGCTTCAATCGACTGTTCCATTTACTTATTCTATTCGGTGGTATCGTTTTAATCAACGTAGTCAGTCAATGGCTCATCCAAGTGTTAAGCAATCGGTTAGCTTACTTATCCGTTGCAAAATTAAGAAAAGATGCATTTGCTCATCTGAATCGATTGCCACTTCGTTATTATGATCAAAACTCCCACGGAAATATCGTCAGTCGATTTACAAATGATATGGACAATATTTCCATTGCAATTTCTGCGGCCTTCAATCAATTATTTTCTGGAGTGGCAATCATCATTCTTTCGTTTATTTTTATGATGCGTCTAAGTCCACTTCTGACATTGGTCGTTCTTTGTTCTACACCAATTATTTTCCTTGTGAGTTGGATCGTTGCTCGTGCTTCACAAACAAATTTCGATAGACAGCAAAGGATTATTGGGGATATCTCGGGCTTTGTGACCGAACGAATCGGTAACCAGAAAATCGTGAAAGCTTTTCAGCAAGAAGAAGCTAGTCAACAGCAATTTGAACTGCTAAATGCTGATCTATATGAAAAAGGACAACGGGCACAATTTTCTTCTTCCTTGACAAACCCGTCTTCTCGTTTTGTAGATCACCTTGCTTATTTATCGATTGGTTTAGTTGGCGGCCTATTGGCATTGAAGAGTGGTTCGTCAATCACTGTTGGTGTGATTTCCAGCTTTACGATCTACTCAAGTCAGTTTTCTAAACCATTTATCGAACTTTCTGGAATCACGACACAACTGCAAACCGCTTTTTCTGGTCTAGAACGAGCATTTGATTTGATCGATCAGCCAGAAGAAAAGCCTGATTTGCCAGATGCCTATGCCTTGGAACCCAAACATATCAAAGGAAAAGTCTCTTTTGATCATGTTTCTTTTTCTTATGACCCCAAACAGCGTTTGATCGAAGATTTCAATTTTACTGCTTATCCAGGTCAAACCATTGCTATAGTAGGAAAAACAGGGGCCGGAAAATCCACACTTGTTAATTTGCTGATGCGTTTTTATGACACAACAAAAGGAACAATTACAGTCGATGACCATGACATCCGCTCTATCCAACGTGATACATTACGTAAAAGTTTTGGAATGGTGTTACAAGATACTTGGCTATTTGACAGTACATTGCGAGAAAATCTTCGTTTTGGGAATCCGGAAGCAAGTGACGCAGAAATCAATGATGCCCTAAAAGCCTCTTACATGTATGAATTTGTAGAACGTTTGCCGGAAAAATTAGATACTAAGATTGGCGGTCAAGGGTTAAAGATATCAGATGGACAACGCCAACTGTTGACGATTGCTCGAACGATGATCAGTAATCCCCCTATGTTGATCTTAGATGAAGCTACCAGCTCAGTCGATACATTGACAGAGAAAAAAATCCAACAAGCCTTCTTAGCAATGATGGAAGGAAAAACCAGTTTTGTGATTGCCCATCGCCTGTCCACAATCAAAAATGCGGACCAGATATTAGTGATGGATCAGGGAGCTATTGTCGAAATGGGCACCCATGATGAGCTGCTTCAAAAAGATGGTTATTACCGACGGCTCTATCAAGCACAATTCACAGCACAATAAAAACAAGCAGTCTTCTGGGATGGGAAGACTGCTTGTTTTTTATTTAGCGTGGATCGCTAAACTTCTTAAAATTTTTTTGTAAGGAATACTACGTCCTACGTAATAAATGGCAATTGATTGAATCGGTAACCATATTACTGTTTTTAACAGGCGGGGCGCCCAAACGACCCAACTGAACAATGGCACATGGTACATCAACGCAAGCCATAATGGTGTCAAAAATAAGTTGATGATCAGCGTGACACTAAGCGTAGCCAGAATGGCATTTTTCCAAGTGATCTCTTTTCGATAGAAAAAGAATCCGTAGATTGCTCCTTCAATAAATGCATTCAATGTAAATCCAATAAAGAATGCAGATTTCGAGAAGAGGGCCATTCCTACTAAATCAGCTAAAACTGCGCCTATCCCTGACCAAAAAGGACCAAAAAGAATGCCCATGATCACTTGTGGAATAAATGTGACACTGATTTTAATAAATGGGGTCTCGATTGCTACCAGTCGGGACAAAGTGACCATCAATGCAATCAATAAGCCCATAATAGCAATCATACGTGCGTCTAACCGGTGTTTCTTCATTTTTAGCATCTCCTTTAAGAGCTGCTACATCGTATCATGCAGCGAATGCGAAAATAAAACCGCGAACATTACGTCCTTCGTCCAAGAGGCAACATCCCATCCTCTTAGCACTTAACGCTTTATTTTCTACTCTGTATTATTTTTGGGATCTTTTCCCACAGAAACTATAGCATATTTTCACATTTACTGCAAATACGAAAAACTAATATTATTGTTTATATTATCCAATACGTTCGTATTATATCGCATATTATCAGTTTGTTTAGCTTTTATAGCTACATATAGGCGAACATTAAACGTTATTTTTCCATACGCTTATCCATCAAAATGAAAGTGGACGCTTGTCTATTTCATGGACGATTCTTCGAAAATCTAGGAAGCCGGCTTCCAGTCCTCTTAGTAGCACCTCAGCTGTTCCGATATTCGTAGCTAACGGAATCTCATAGACATCAGATAAACGGATAAGTGCTGTTACATCTGGTTCATGGGGCTGTGCAGCCAGCGGGTCTCGAAGAAAAATCACCAAATCTAACTGATCCTCCGAAATCATGGCTCCAATTTGCTGATCCCCGCCTAACGGTCCGGATTTAAACCGATGGATCGGCAAGCCGGTTGCTTCCGTGATCCTCTGCCCAGTCGTCCCGGTAGCAAAAAGTTCATGTTTTTCCAATATTGTTTTATACGCTGTTGCTAATTTCACCATCATAGTTTTTTTTCGGTCATGAGCGATCAAAGCGATTTTCATAATAGACACTCCTTTTGATATTGTTAACATACTTATTTACTCCAGTGTATCAGTTTTTATTTCTTATGGATATTTATTAAAGCTTAAAACTAGCACATTGACAAAAAAAAGAAAAAATTCTTGTTCAACATGACATTGCGGTTAGTTAACGCTTTCATTTATACTTTAAATAGTTAATAAAACTAAAAAAGAAAGTGTGGAACGTATTATGGTAGAAATGGCTCTGAAAAACGTATATAAAAAATATGACAATGCAGAAAATTATTCTGTAACTGATTTTAATCTATCAATCAAAGACCGTGAATTTATCGTTTTTGTTGGTCCTTCCGGCTGTGGAAAGTCAACTACTTTGCGAATGATCGCGGGACTGGAAGATATCTCTGAAGGAGAACTAAATATCGGCGGAAAAGTCATGAATGACGTGGCACCTAAAGACCGTGATATTGCCATGGTTTTCCAAAACTACGCATTGTATCCTCATATGACTGTTTTTGATAATATGGCTTTTGGCTTGAAATTACGTAAATATGATAAAGCAGACATCAAAAAACGTGTGGACAATGCAGCAGAGATCTTAGGTCTGACAGAATACTTGAAACGAAAACCAGCTGCTTTATCTGGTGGACAACGCCAACGTGTGGCATTGGGACGGGCAATCGTTCGGGATGCAAAAGTCTTCTTAATGGATGAGCCATTATCAAATTTAGATGCTAAATTACGTGTAGCCATGCGTGCTGAGATTGCCAAACTTCACCAGCGTCTTGAAACAACGACCATCTATGTTACTCACGATCAGACAGAAGCGATGACTATGGCTGACCGAATCGTTATCATGAAAGACGGATTTATCCAACAAATCGGTACACCGAAAGAAGTTTATGATACACCCGTCAATATGTTCGTTGCCGGCTTTATTGGATCTCCTGCCATGAACTTCTTTAATGTGACATTGAAAAATGGTGTTATCACAGATGGACATGGGCTTAAGCTTCGTATTCCTGAAGGGAAAAACAAAGTATTAGTTGAAAAAGGTTATGAAGGAAAAGAAGTTATCTTCGGTATTCGTCCAGAAGACATCCACAGTGAACAAGTAGCCCTTGAAGCTTCACCTGAAGCCGTAGTCAAATCAGAAGTTGTCGTTTCCGAATTACTTGGAGCTGAAACGATGCTTTACACAAAAACTGGTTCTACTGAGTTCATCTCAAAAGTAGATGCAAGAGATTTCCATAAACCAGGCGAAATAGTCGACCTTGCCTTCAACATCAGCAAGGGCCACTTCTTTGATAAAGAAACAGAACAAGTCATCAAACTTCCATAAATTGCCCCCTGTTAGAGCTGTGCCAGAAGATGTTGGTGCAGCTCTTTTTAGGACAAAAAACTCTCATCTTAGAGGATTTATTATCCATTACTAGATGAGAGTTTTTTTTTGAGAGATCATGTCTAATATGTCGTTTTCTTCGCGTACCCTTGAATCGACTCTTTCCGATTTTCTTTTTTTGCTGCCGTAAATACGGGGATATCAAAATATTTGCTGAGTGTTCCTGCTATAAAATAAGCAATATTATAATCAACTAAACTGTGGATGAGCCCACCAATCCCCATCAAGATGAATACTGTATAAAAATATCCTTGAGAATAATATGTTTCAGGCATATTACCAATAAAGTAAAAGATGCTGACTACTAGCATTTCTGCTAAAGAATGAACCACACCGATCACAAAATTGAACCCTTGGAAACGCCAATTAGCAAAAGTAAACTGTCCATTTTTTAAAACGATACTCGGATGCTTTTGCAAGTACCAAGCCCCAATCAACGCAAACACAAGATGTGACAATGCTCGCAATGCGATGATAACCGGCGTTGTTAAAAAGAAACCAAATGTCGTACCTAGCGCAACAGCCACTGCAACTCCTGGTGTAAAAAACATCGCAATAAATAATGGCACATGAGACGCCAAAGTAAAGGAAGCTGGTGGAATCATGATTTTAGGCATGACCATTGGGATAATGACCCCCATCCCAATCAATAAAGCAGAAATCGTTAGTTTTCGAACTGAATTTTTTCTCATTTTTTCTCTCTCCTAATATGTCTTGACACATAAATGTCGACTTAGTATAACTCACTTACTAATAACTGTCAAGACACATATTCTTTTCTAAATCCATACAAAATGAGTGTGAGTATCAAGTATAAGAATTTTTTGATCAAGAAACAAAAATAGGAGATGTGACAAAATTTGTGTCACATCTCCTTGTTCAGCATAATAGTGGTCAAAAGCTTGCATCAAGTAATAAGACCAACTAACTCAAAAACATGAGAAGCTGTTTTTTGAAATTGTTCCTTGTGACTTAGAGTTAAACGGCAGGCCCACAACCTCTTTCTTAAACGGTGTTCAAAAGCTTGCATCTGCGGTAATAAGCCCAAACAAACGAAAAACATGAGGAACTATTTTTGTTTGGCTGTTCTTATTACTTGATGCAGGACAGCTTTTTCACAACTTCTGTCATAACCTCTTTTTTTACTGCATATTTTCTGACATCGCATTGCTTAATGCGGCGAATTCTTGTAATGACAAAGTCTCCCCACGACGTTTTGGATCGATTCCAGCTGTTTCCAAGCTTTTTGCTAACCATGCTTTTGTCTGGTCATCTTTGCCATAAGAATGCTGCAAGTTATTCCAAAGCGTTTTTCTTCTTTGCTGAAATGCCGCTTTTGTCAATCGGAAAAATGCTTTTTCATCTGTCACTTCGACTGCCGGTATATCTCTTCTTGTCAGTTTCAAAATCGCTGAATCTACATTTGGCTGAGGGACAAATACTGTTTTTGGTACGATGAATGCTAAACTGGCTTCCATATAATATTGAACAGCAATCGATAATGAACCATAAGCTTTCGTTCCTGGTTCAGCAGAGATACGATCAGCTACTTCTTTTTGCATCATGACGACTAGTTCATCCACAACCAAATTTGATTCAAGAAAATGCATCATGATCGGTGTCGTAATATAGTAAGGTAAATTCGCTACGACTTTTAACGGAAGCTCCTCATGAAATGTTTCTCTAACAGCTGTTGACAAATCGGTCTTTAAAATATCTTGATGTACAATAGTCACATTGTCATAGGGTTGCATCGTATCAGCCAATACAGGGATCAAACGATCATCGATCTCAAATGCTACGACTTGTTTTGCATGCTTGGCTAATTGTTCCGTCAATGCACCGATTCCTGGTCCAACTTCGATCACGTTCGTATGTTCATCTATTTGCGCAGTTTCTACGATTTTCCTTAAAATATTTGGTTCAGTCAGAAAATTTTGTCCTAAACTTTTTTTAAATGAAAAACCATGTTTCAATAAAATCTCTTTTGTTCTAGAGGGTGTCGCAATTTCACGATATTCACTCATGTTGTTCCTCCACTATTTTCATTGCTTGGGCGAGTTCTTTCGGCGTAATACGAAACATCTTCAAACGTTTTTCCAATTGTTTGCCGTTCGTGTAACCGATGCGCAACTCGTCACCTAGTTTTTCTCGTTTTTCTTTTGCTTGTGCCCCAGCTATTAAACCATAGTCTAAAAGGTCTTGTCTAGTGATTTCAGAAACAGCCGTTTGGGAAATGTTTGGCGTCACGACCTTTTTCAATGCTTCTAAAATAGCAGCATCACTTGCATGCTCGACACCAAGGCTTCCCTTTTTCTTTGGTTTAGCTTGTGTGCGCGGCAAAAAAGCATGTTTTGCCTGAGGAACAGCTTCCATAATGATTTTTCTTATTTTTTCTCCTGAAAAATCAGGATCGGTAAAAACGATCACCCCACGAGTCTCTTGGGCATGTTCAATTTGCATCAGGATCTCTTCATTGATTGCAGACCCTATTGTTTCTATCGTATCTGCATCAACTACTTCCCGCAGCCTTCTTGTATCGTCTTTTCCTTCAACGACTATAATCTCTTGGATCTTCATCTTATCCATGTTCGCTTAGACCAAATAATCGGTGCGCATTTGTCCATGTTTGGGCAGCCACTTCTTCTGTCGGAAGATTCCTAAGTTCAGCAATCTTTTCTACTGTATAACGAGTATAGCCTGGTTCATTCCGCTTTCCTCTAAAAGGAACTGGTGCCAGATAAGGGGCATCTGTTTCCACAAGTAATCGTTCGATTGGTACATTTGCTGCAGCCTCTTGGACGTCTAATGCTTTTTTGAAAGTGACGACACCGCTAAATGAAATATGCATCCCTAAGTCAAGAAATCGTTTTGCCCATTCATAATCACCACTGAAACTATGCATGATTCCACCGATATCTCGAACATCTTCTTCTTTTAGAATTTGATACGTGTCTTCAAGTGCTTCTCTAGTATGAATACTGATTGGTAGGTTCATTTCTTTTGCGATAGCAATCTGTCTACGAAATACTTTATCTTGGACTTCTTTCGGGTCTTCCATCCAATGATAATCCAAGCCAATTTCCCCTAATGCTACAACCTTTGGTAAAGTCAATTGTTCTTGTAATTTATTTTCGATTTCTTTCGTATAACTGCCAGCCTCTGTCGGATGCCAGACGATAATACTGTATATATTTGGATAGTCATGGCTTAATTGCAAAGACTTTTCAATCGTTGGCGTATCGAAGCCCACGACCGCCATTTTCGTTACCCCCATTTCTTGTGCTCGCTGAATCGTTTCTGGAATATCTTCATTGAACTGTTCAGCATTTAAATGGGTATGAGAATCAAATATCATGTTTATCTCTCCTTTTCATTCTTACTTTAGCACATAAGCACTACTTGCAGAAGTAGCAAAAATCAAAATAGAAGAACTTGTTTTATTGAAATAGAAAAAGCACGAAGATCTAGAGGACCTAGTTCGTACTTTTTCTGTCTGTTGTTGAAATATTTTACTCTTCTGAGCGTTTTTTCTTTTTTTGATAATAGACTGGGATACCTATCAAGGTAACACCTATACCGATCAATGCTAATTTCGTTTGCGTCATCATCGTCATACCTAAAATGAAAATAGCGCCGAGAATCGCAATAATCGGAACGATTGGATAAAGTGGTACTTTATATGGACGTGGCAATTCCGGCGCTTTTTTTCTTAAAATAAAGACACCGATAAAAATCAGTAAACTGAATAGCCACATCACAAAAATCAACATGTCTGTTAAAAAGTCGAAAGAACCAAGGCTCATCATAATACAAGCTACTGCTAACTGGAAAATCGCAGGAACATAAGGAACCGTAAACTTATTTGAAAGCTTTGTCAGCTGTTTACTGAAAGGTAGCTCGTCTTCTAAAGCCATCGCATAAGGCACACGGATCCCAGTTAGTGTATAACCGTTCAATGCACCGTATACCGAGATCAAGATCCCAATAGTGACCAGCTTTCCACCGATTCCCCCAAAAATTACGTCTGATGCTTCAGAAGCTGCATTCAAATTACCGGCAAGATGATCAATCGGCAAAGTTTTCAAAAAAACAAAATTGATCAATAAATAAACGACTGTTACAAAACTCAAACCAAGAATAATTGCTTTAGGCAAATCTTTTTCCGGCCGTTTCATTTCCCCTGCCATTGCACCGACACCTAACCAGCCGTCATAAGCAAACAACGTTGCTAACAACGCACTGCTCAATCCTTCGACAAAAGTAACATCTTTTCCAGCTTCGATTGGAAATAACTGGACAGTTCCTTGTCCTGGGGTCAATAATCCCCATATGACAATCACAGCAATTGGTATTAATTTAACAATCAACGTCACTGATTGTACAGAAGCACCGACTTTTGTCCCTAACAAATTCAACCCTGTCACAGAAACAGCGGTGATCACTGCAATCAACAAAAGATAATCGGTAGATAATTGTAATAAGTTCGTCAATTGTGTCGCAAAGATAATCGATAATGCAGCAATATTAGCAGGAAAGTAAATCAAGCTTTGCGCCCATCCTAATAAAAAGCTGGGCAATTTTCCATACGCAGCTTCAATATATTTTACAGCTCCACCAGTTTCCGGGATTGCTGTAGCTAATTCAGCCACTGTCAATCCAGCACAGATCGTTAAGAAACCACCCAAAAGCCAAGCTAGCAATGTCAAACTTGTAGACTGAGTACTAGCAGTAACAGCAGCAGTTTTGAAGAAGACGCCTGCACCGATCACGGTTCCCATAACGGTAGCTAATGCGCCAAACAGATTGATTTCTCGTTTTAGTTTGCCTTTCATTCCCATCCTCTTTCTTCTTTGAAATTTGGTATAATTTTCAGTATAACTGAGAATATTTTAATTTACCATTCTTTTTTCTCCACTTTCAGTGAAAAACTCCCTCTTAAGACGGATGTATTTCTTTTTTATTTTTCGTATACTAAACCTACCTTTTCCACGAAGGAGGAACAGTTTATGGATTTTAAGCGTTCTTATCCGAAATTAGCAGATTATTTATCCAACCGGGTCGATTTTTCCCGTAAAGAACAACAGCAGTCCCGTTGGCATTGGTTCACATTAATTTTATTTGGATTAATGACTGTTGCAACGTTATCACAAAAACTAATATTGCTGACTGTGTTCATCGCAATCGTTGCATTGATCAAAGGTCCTGTGATGATCTTGTGGGGGATGTTGTATTCCTTTTTGGTTGGGCTTTTTCCGCCTATCGGTATTTTGCTTTCAGCGATTTTCTTTTTATTGAATATCGGAACATTTACAAAGAACTGGCGGATGACCTTAGTTGGGATCTATTTTTATTTCTATCCTTTTGGAGTGATGGCACTTAGTGAAGTCATGCATTGGGATAATCATTGGTTTATAGCTGGCTCCTTGCTTTTAGGGTTGATCTTGTTACACGTGATGTTGACAAAGCTCTATCAACATTATGGTATCGGACGTACGATTTTCTGGTATGTCTTTTCGATCCCATTTGCACTGCTTACTGCTCTCTTACCAAGCCGTTTGAAGACAAAAATAAAAGGTTACCATAAAATCAAGTGATAGGATTTTTACAAAATAAAGAAAACAATCATCAAAGTCAAAACCGATGATTGTTTTTTTATCTATATTTTCAATCACACATATAAGAACACAAACTAATTGAACATAAAGTGATAGAACTTAGAATTAACACATCAACGCTACTGTTAGATATAAATATAGATGTAACAAAGTCATTGCATTCAAACTTTATGAATGTAAGGATAATAAAAAAGAGTACCAGATGAATCAATTAAAATCTGCCCGACCCTTTATCATTATGCTTTTTTTCTGTTTTTACGATTCCTATCCTATTAGTATTATTCTAAATTAACAAAAATCAGCGAAGCTCGTACTTCTTTTTCTAGGATTTATTTTGGATAGTTCTCTGTTTCTGTATTATATGATTGGCTTCGAGTAATAAGAAGGAATTTACGAAAATTGCTTCTCAAATTTCGGAAAAAGGGGGTATGACACAACTAGTGTCATACCCCCTTTGAATTTCTATGCGATTTCTGAGCCATTTGGCATGGATTTTGGTGCTTCGATCACTTGTAAAGAGCCATCTGGTGCTTCTGCAGAAAGGATCATTCCTTGACTGATTTGTCCACGCATCTTTCGTGGTTTCAGATTTGCTACAATGACGACTTTTTTCCCGATCAATTCGCTTGGATCAGGATAAAATTCAGCGATTCCTGACAAGATTTGACGGTCTTGGCTGTCTCCAGCATCTAGTCGGAATTGCAGCAACTTATCTGCCCCTTCTACTTTTTGACAGTTGATGACTTCTGCTACTTTTAGTTCTACTTTTTCAAATACATCAAATTTGATTTGTTTTTCTTTCGTTGAAACAAGTTCTGTTTCTTCTGGATCCCATTTGACTGTATCTTCGTTTGTTTGAGTACCTTCAGACATTTTTTCTTGAATAAAAGCAACTTCTTCTTCCATATCTAAACGTGGGAAGATTGGTGTACCTTTTGCAACTACTTTTGTTCCTGAAGGAAATTCGCCAAAGTGTAATCCTTCAAGATTCATTGTTTCAGAGTCCAATCCTAGTTGATTGAAGATCTTCTCTGGCGTTTCTGTCATGATTGGCTGAAGTAATATCGCTGCGATACGCAAAGATTCAGCTAAATGGATCATGACACTATTCAATTCAGCTTTCTTTTCTTCGTCTTTTGCTAATACCCATGGTTCTGTTTCATCAATGTATTTATTTGCACGAGAAATCAGCACCCAGATTTCAGCCAACGCTGTATTGAATTCCATTTTTTCCATTGCATCATGGTAACGTCCGACAACGTTAGCAGCCGTCGTAGACAGTTCACTGTCAAATGGAGTGACAAGTGAGGCATAGTCAGGAACGAGTCCATCACAATATTTGTTGATCATAGCAATCGTTCGATTCAATAAGTTCCCTAGATCATTTGCCAGATCATAATTGACACGGGAAACAAAATCTTCTGGCGTAAAGACACCATCTGACCCAAACGGAACAGCACGAAGCAAATAATAACGAAGTGCATCTAAACCATAACGTTCCACAAGCATTTCAGGATAAACGACATTTCCTTTTGATTTAGACATTTTTCCGTCTTTCATCAATAGCCAGCCATGCCCAAATACTTTTTTAGGTAGAGGCAAATCAAGAGCCATCAACATGATTGGCCAATAGATCGTATGGAAGCGAACGATTTCTTTACCGACCATCTGAACATCTGCAGGCCAGTATTTTTCGAATAGACTTTCATCTTCGGAGCCATATCCTAGTGCAGTAATATAATTGGATAATGCATCGATCCATACATACACCACATGTTTCGGATCACTCTTGACTGGTACCCCCCAAGTAAAGGTTGTTCTTGAAACTGCAAGATCTTCTAATCCTGGTTTGATAAAGTTGTTGATCATTTCGTTTTTACGAGATTCTGGCTGGATGAATTCGGGATGTTCTTCATAGTATTCCAACAGACGGTCTGCGTATTTGCTCATGCGGAAGAAGTATGATTCTTCTTTTACCAATTCTACTTCGTGTCCACTTGGCGCTTTACCACCGATCACATTACCTTCGTCATCTTTGTACACTTCTGCAAGTTGTGTTTCTGTAAAGAATTCTTCGTCAGAAACAGAGTACCAGCCTTCATATTCACCTAAGTAAATATCTCCCTGTTCTAATAAACGATCAAATATTTTTTGAACAGCTGCTTTATGGTAATCATCTGTCGTTCGAATGAATTTATCATAACTGATATCAAGCGTTTTCCATAATTTCTTGACATCAGCCGCCATTTTATCTACATATTCTTGCGGTTTTACACCTAGTTCTTCTGCTTTTGTTTCGATTTTTTGACCATGTTCATCCACTCCAGTAAGATAAAACACATCAAAGCCCATCAACCGTTTATAACGAGCAATTGCGTCACATGCAATCGTAGTATACGAGTTGCCGATATGAAGTTTGCCGCTTGGATAATAGATTGGCGTAGTGATATAAAAAGTTTCCTTTTCTGCCACGGGGCTCTTCCTCCTTTATCGCATGATGCGAATTCGTTTCCTTGCTAGTATACCATAAAAAAAGCATGCTGTTAGCTTTTTTTCAAAATGAAAAAGACTGGATAAACGACTTCTATCTACGTTCAATCTATCCTTTAAAAGGATGAATAGGTTGAATAAATGCAGGTTTTTGTTTTGTTTCATATCTAGTAAAAAACGGCTTTTTATTTCTCCTCTCACACATGGTATAATAAAGACTATCTATCTTAGTAAGGGACTGGAACAATCATGCAGAAGAAACATCTTTTTTTTACACTTAGTATTGCTTTTCTTTCATTAGCACATTTAATATTCAGCTATTTTTATATTCGTATGTATGGTTATTTTAACCTCCATGGGCATTTGAACAGTTTTATGACAGCAGCTTGGATTTTGCGTTTTATCATTGACGTATATATCGTTATTTGTGGCTTCTTTGCCATTCGTGAAGAGCGGTATAAAGTATTGCCGTTTTATCTGCTTTTCTTTTTATTCAATCTCATACTTCCATTTATTTTTCATATTTAAATGATAACCTAGATTTTCCAAGTAAATCCTTGGTTTTTTTTCAGAGTCTGCTACAATAAGGTAAAAAGTACTTTTACTGTCAATGGAGGTGGTCAGATGAACCGTTTTGCTTCTAAAGAAGAAGAAAAATTATATTATGAACATGAAGCTAGTGAAGAAGAATTTCTTAACTGGTATCAAAAACAGGAACGTCCAGAATATGACAAGCCCTCTTTGACTGTCGATATCGTACTGATGTGCTATAACAAAGAAGAAGATCAGCTGAAAGTTTTGTTGATCCAAAGAAAAGGGCATCCTTATCGAAATTCATGGGCATTGCCTGGTGGCTTTGTCCAAAAGGATGAGTCAACTGGAGAAAGCGTCTTAAGAGAAACAAAGGAAGAAACTGGTGTGGTTATTTCAAAAGAAAATATTGAGCAACTGCATACATTCAGTACGCCTAATCGAGATCCGCGAGGCTGGGTCGTCACAGTCAGCTACTTAGCCTTTATTGGAGAAGAACCGCTAATCGCCGGAGATGATGCCAAGGAAGTACGCTGGTTCACACTAGAACGTCATAGTAACAAGATCCATTTATCTAGCGGAGAAGTGGCTATCTCGCTTGATTTAGTCACTGGAGAGTCTTCTGGCAAAGATACTTTGGCTTTTGACCATAGTCAAATCATCTTGAAAGCATTCAACCGTGTAGTCAATAAAATGGAACACGAGCCGCAAGTTCTACAAGTTTTAGGTAAAGATTTCACGATTACGGAAGCTCGAAAAGTATTTGCTAAATTCTTAGGGATCGATTATAAAACGATCGATCATTCCAATTTTAAGAAAGCTATGCTCCAATATTTCGATGAGATCGGTGAACGTCCTGTAGGAATCGGCCGTCCTTCAAAAATCTATCAGCTCAAGCCGGGGCACCATGAATAAGGTTGTGAACAAAAGATTCAGACCTAATCATTCAAGAAAAAACGCAAAAACAACTCTTTGCGAGTTACGTTTTTTGTTTCAGAATTTTGATGTATTCGTAAACTTTCTGAATAAAAAATTAACAATAGCAGAAAAAGCTCGTACGAACTTTTTCTGCTATTGTTTTATTGGTTTGTCATAATTAGTGAGCTTTTCTTCAAAAGAAAAATTCCTAGAAACAAAAGTCATTAAGACTTTTTATTAACAAGGCGAACCCTAACGCTCCTATCAGTTTCATTCATTTTTTATCCCTTGATAACCGAATGTCTGCCCATTTCTTCTACTACTTGGCTCTTTCTTACGGAATTGCTTTCTTCTGCTCCGTCGGTATTGATCAAAAGAAATTTTTTATTATACCATTGGGACTTATAACGCAATTTTGTTATTAATTTATGCCAGTCATGAATAGAAAAATCAGCATGTGCTTCTTCTTTTGGAAAAGATTCTACAAATAAGTAGTCATATTGTTTGACCAATTTCCCAGATAATTGTTCAAGATAATCTTCTCGCTGGTTCTTTTGTTTCAGATAAAGATCCATTACTTTTCTCTTTTGTTTCTGATAATTGCTTGCCTGATCTAACCTGATCTTTCTATGGTGAGCGGAGCGGACTTTCACATTCAATTTCCGCTGTGCATGTTGCAGCTTTTCTTCTGTCTGGTGAAATTTTGGTAAAGTTACTTCTAGAGGACGAGATGTTTGGATCAATGTCTTCGGATGATAGGCGATCCCGATCCATTTAGCTAAAGATTCTTTTTTTACTGACGAAACATCACAAAGTAGTGCGACATAAAATTCTTCATTATATCGAGCAGAAATCGTAGCGGAGCGAATCGATCCTTCAACTGGCCGATGCTGATTTATTTTGATTAGTTCTTTTTGTTTTGGTAACTTTAAGTAGCCATTTTCCAGATAGATCGTACGGGTTTGGTTGTTGGTCGTATAAGATTGCCACATACTTTTTTTCGTTTTAAGCTTTGGGAAGCTGGCACGTCCCTTGAAATAATTGCGAAAAGCCCGATCCAAATTAAGCTGTGCATTTGCTAAAGCAAGACTGTCTACTTCTTTTAAGAATGGGTATTCTTTTTTTAATGTAGCGGGTGTAAGCGAAAAATTGGCTACTCCTGTTTGTTGCCAACTTTTCTGCCGCTTTTTCAGCAAATGGTTATAGGTAAATCGAGCACATCCAAAAGTACGAATCAATTGCTGTTTTTGTTCTTCTGTCGGATACATACGGAATTTAAAAGCTTTTAGCATCTATGTCCCTCCTAGTTAGCAACCAGAAGAGATTCCTTTTGTCGTTTTAGTTTTTTTGCGTAATATGGGACTTCCTGCTCAGTTGCATAGACAAAATGTTCTGGTGCGATTTCACGAAGTTGACGTACTTGTCCGTCATCTGGTTCAGGTTGATATTTGATTCTTCTGCGTTTTCTCTCATGGTCTGGATCTGGTAGAGGAATAGCAGATAACAAACTTTCTGTATAAGGATGGACACCGTGATTATAGATTTCATCACTTGTTCCCATCTCTAATAACAAGCCGTTATGCATTACACCGATTCGGTCACTAATATGTTTAACCATCGACAAATCATGTGCAATAAATAGATAGGTCAATTGATGTTCTTTTTGGAGATCTTGCAACAAATTGACCACTTGGGCTTGGATCGACACATCTAGTGCAGAAATTGGTTCATCACAAATGATAAAACGCGGTTTTACTGCCAATGCTCGTGCAATACCAATACGCTGGCGTTGCCCACCTGAAAATTCATGAGGATAACGAGTACCGTGGCTTGGATTCAATCCAACAGTTCTCAATAGATCATCGACTTTTTTTGCACGCTCTTCAGATGATTTAGCTAGTCCATTAACATCAATTCCTTCGGCGATAATATCTCTGACTTTCATCCGAGGATTCAACGAAGCATATGGATCTTGGAAAATCATCTGAACATCATGCCGGAATTTCGTCAAACCTTTTTTATCTTTGATCTTCGTTATATCTTGACCGTCGAATAATATCTCACCATCAGTAGGTTCATTCAAGCGAATGATCGTACGGCCAGTAGTGGATTTTCCGCTTCCAGATTCTCCAACTAAACCGAATGTTTCTCCTTCATAGATGTGAAAGCTGATGTCATTTACAGCATGTACTTCATTCTTTTTTCCTACATTGAAATACTGTTTCAATCCTTTAACTTCAAGTAGTTTATTTGGCATCAGCAATTCCTCCTTGACCGTAAGTATGTTTTTGTTTCTCTTTAAAGATAGCCCAGCGACGTTGGATTTCTTCTGGCGGTGTCACTTTGGGTGCCTGCGGAGCAAGTAGCCAAGTTGCTGCCTTGTGTGTTTTTGATAGTTCAAAAAATGGTGGTTCTTGTTCTGCATCGATTTTCATCGCGAATTCATTTCTTGGATAGAATGCGTCTCCTTTTGGCGGGTTCAATAAATCCGGTGGAGAACCAGGAATAGCATACAATCGATCGTTCGCACTATCTAATGTCGGCATTGAACCAAGCAGTCCCCAAGTATAGGGATGTTGCGGGTTGTAGAAAATTTCTTCCGATGTTCCAACTTCAACGATTCTTCCTCCATACATGACAGCGACACGATCAGCGACATTCGCTACTACACCAAGGTCATGAGTGATAAAGATAATTGATGTATCGATTTTTGTCTGAATTTCTTTCAGCAGCTCCAAAATCTGTGCTTGAATAGTCACATCAAGCGCTGTTGTAGGTTCATCAGCAATCAGGATTTCCGGATAACATACCAGTGCAATCGCGATCACGATCCGTTGACGCTGACCTCCTGAGAACTGATGTGGATAACTGTTGATACGTTTCTCAGCTTCGGGTATTCCAACTAATTTAAGCAATTCTAATGCAGCTTTTTGTCCCTCTTTTTTTGAAACTTTATTATGCTTTCTAAGGGACTCAGCGACTTGCTTCCCAATGGGCATCGTCGGATCTAAAGAGGTCATTGGATCTTGGAAAATCATCGCTATTTCTTTACCACGGATTTTTTGCATCTCTCTTTCTGATTTTCCAACGATATCGTTACCTTTAAAGAGGATTTGACCAGCATCTATATTGGCGTTGCTTGACAGCAAGCGCATGATGCTTCTGGTCGTCACTGATTTTCCACTTCCAGATTCCCCAACGATCGCCAATGTTTCTCCTTTATTCAAATGAAAATTGACACCGCGAATCGCTCGTACCTTTCCAGCATACGTATCAAAAGAGATTTCTAAGTCTTTCACTTCTAAAATTTTCGTCATCGTCTTCACTCTTTCATTTTAGGATCAAAGGCATCACGCAATCCATCAGCAAGTAAGTTAAAGCCAATCATGATAACCGATAAAGTTACTGCCGGAATCCATAATAGATAAGGCAGATACAGGAATGTCTTGTACCCTTCGCTCAACATCGTTCCTAATGAAGCTGACGGAGGCGTAAGACCTAAACCGATAAAGCTTAAAAAGGCTTCGAAGAAAATAGCAGATGGAATACTAAACATCATTTGAATAATAATGACACTAGAGATATTCGGCAAAATATGTTTGAATGCAATTTTCATTCTTGATTCACCTAATGTCAATCCAGCTAAAACATATTCTTGATCTTTTAATTTCATTGTTTGTGCACGAACGATACGTGCCATTGGTATCCAGTTTGTGATGGCCATAGCAGCCACGATTGAAAAAATTCCTGGTTCAAAAACGACCAACATCAAAATCATGACAACGAGGTTTGGAATTCCTGATAAGATTTCCAAAAAACGTTGCATCACGTTATCGACACGTCCGCCTAACAAACCAGAAACCAACCCGTAAGCTACACCAATCGTTACATCTAGTAATGCAGCAATAAATGCGATCAGCAACGAGATTCTCGTTCCCATAAATAAGCGGCTTAATACATCACGTCCCAAACCATCTGTTCCTAAAAAGAAATTTACGTTTGAAGGGACGTTTGCTTGAGCATATTTATCAACAAGTTCACCACCGACCATTGCTTTTCCATTCAATCCATCGATATTGATTCCCGGAATACGAGGAGGCAAATTGATATAAGCCACGTTTTGGGCAGTTGGATCATGAGGAGAAACAAAGATTGTGATCACAGAGATCAAAATGATGACCAATAGTAAAACCATTGAAATAACGGCAGCTTTGTTTTTCTTTAAACGGCGCCATGAATCTTGGATAAAATTCAAAGAAGGTGCAGTAATCTGTTCACGTTCTTCTTCGGTATTTTTTTGTAATGGAAGAAACTCATCCGCAGGGATATCTGCGACTGTTTCATAACGCTTTGGTATCATTTCCATTTATCCTCGGCTCCCTTCTGAAACACGAATTCTTGGATCAACTAGACCGTACAACAGATCCACGATCAAAATAACAAAGATCAGCATAAATGAGTAAAGGATCGTTACAGCCATGATCGTAGGATAATCATTTGTTGTGATTGACTTAACGAATTGTTCCCCGATACCAGGAATAGCAAAGATATTTTCTACCACCAGTGATCCGGTCATCAATGCTACAGCTAACGGTCCTAATAAAGTCATCAATGGAATCAAACTATTTCGAAGACCATGTTTAAAGGCGATTTCCCAACGGCTCAATCCTTTTGCTTTTGCTAATTCCACATAATCACTATGCAGTACTTCCACCATTTCCGTACGGATAAACCGAGCAGAGTCAGCAAGCGGCGACATGGCCAACGCAATTGTTGGTAAGATTGTGTACACAAAGCCATCCCATTTTGCGATTGGCAAAACTTGTAATTTGATTGCAAAGATATATTGTAATAAAACAGCAAATACAAAGTTTGGAATGGAACGACCTAATATCGCTACGAGTGTAGAAGATGTATCTGCCCATGTATTTTGCTTCATGGCAGAGATCGTTCCTAAAATCGTTCCTAGGACTGTTCCAAAGATAATTGCCTGTAAACCTAACTGCAAGGATGGTCCGATTCTTCCAGCTAACAAATGTGCGACTGGCTGGTTTTTAAATTGGAAGGAAATTCCAAAATCTCCTTGAAGCAAATTAGAAAGATAAATCCCATATTGTACGATAACTGGTTTATCCAAACCGACTTGTTTATTTAGCATCTCAATTGTTTCAGGACTCAAACGTTCCTGATTGGTATATGGCGTGCCCGGCAGCAATTGCATCAAGAAAAAGGTGATTGTTGCAATTAACCAAAGCGTGATGATCATGAAAAAGACACGTTTTAATACATATTTGATATAACTATTCACTAATGTTTCCCCCTAGCTTTTGACTTCTGACAGATGTTTCGCTACATTATTAGATAATGAACCAAAAATAAAGGAGCAATCAAATGAAAAAAAAATCTATCCCCTACGCAGTAGCTTTTCTACTGATTCTGGTTATTTTAATAAAAAATCTCATCAACCATTCCTTTACACTCATTCAATTATCTAATGATCTATTCTTATGGTCATTGCCGTTTCTGATTATCGGCGGTTTTTTATGGGTCTTTTCTTCGGGTTTCTTCGATCATTTTCAGCGATCGGTCCATCTTGCACGAACAAGGAACCGAAAGAAAAAACCAGAATTTTCCTCGCTCTCGTCTGCCAGCTACGGTATGTACAGCTTTTGGCTGATCATTGCCGGAATACTAATTGCTCTTTCTGCTATTTTCATGCTTTTTTCTTTGTTAGGATAAGTGAATATGAGAACGAGGTTGCGACATTTGCCGCAGCCTCGTTTTTTCTCATGCTCACGGTATTAACGATTATTCTTCAACGTATGTCCATTTGTAATCCCATGAAGCGCCTGCCGCATGGTGAACGATACCTTTGATTTTTTCATTCACTAGGTGACCTTCTGCTTTTTGGTACACCGGAACGACACCCATATCATCAGAGATGATCTTGATTGCTTTTTGGAAATCATCCCAACG
The DNA here is from genome assembly GCF_031143325.1 of Enterococcus sp. FR204. Lineage (NCBI taxonomy): Bacteria > Bacillati > Bacillota > Bacilli > Lactobacillales > Enterococcaceae > Enterococcus > Enterococcus sp. FR204. The sequence goes on from NZ_JAKZIW010000014.1 coordinate 33,208, forward strand.
GGCTTGTTCATCGCCAGCGTCTGTTGATGAAGCTGCTTTAACTGCTTCGTCATATTCTGCATTGCTCCAGCGACCACGGTTGTATGAATTACCTGTGACAAACAAATCAGTAAAGCTGCTTGGGTCTGCATAGTCAGCAGCCCATCCGCCTAGTACTGCGTCAAAATCACCCGAAGTTGAGCGGTCAAGACGTACAGAGAATGGAACAGGTGTTGGTTTGACTGTTACGCCATCCAAGTTTTCTTGGATTGAGTTTTGAACATATTCGATTACTTTTTTCGATGAATCATCATCAGAAGCCATCAAATCAAATTCTAAAGAATCAACGCCCAATTCTTTTTTCGCTTTTTCCCAATATTCTTTTGCTTTATCTTTGTCATAAGAAACTAATTTTCCAGCTTCTTTTGCAAAGTCTTCGTTCGTTGTTGGACTTTTTACCATATCTGATGGGATCAATCCTGTAGAGACAACTGATCCGTCACCTAGTACTTGTTTTACTAAAGCTTCACGATCGATAGAATAAGAAATAGCTTTTCTTAGGTTCACATTGTTGAATGGTGAATTCTTTTCACGTTGATTGAATTCGATATAGCTTGTCCGCGCTTCTTTAACAGAAGTATAAGCTGGATCGTTTGCGTTTTGCTGTGCTAACTCACCAGACAAGATCACGTCATCTGCTTGGCCATCTTTGAATAAGTTCAATGCAGTAGAAGATTCTTTTACTACACTGACTTTGATTTCAGAAAGTTTTACTGTATCTTTGTCCCAGTAATGGTCATTTTTCTTATAAGTCCATTCTGTATCTGTTCCTGGTCCATCAAAATCTTCTAATGTGAATGGTCCATTATAAACAGCTTTATCACTTGCAGATGCATAGGCATCCCCATTTTCTTCCACTACGGATTGTTTTTGTGGGAAAAATGATGGGAAAGCAAGCAGATATTGGAAATATGGTGTTTGTTTCGTCAATTTGATTTCTAATTCATAGTCACCAACTGCTTTGATCCCTAGTTCTGATTTATCTTTCTTTCCAGCTGTGATGTCTTCTGCATTTTCAACTGGCGCATACAGGTAAGCATATTCAGAAGCTGTAGCTGGGTCTACTGTTCGTTGCCAGCCATAAACGTAATCCGCTGCTGTAACAGGATCACCATTTGACCATTTTGCGTCTTCTCGTAATTTGATTTTGTAAGTTAATCCGTCTTCACTGACTTCTGCCAACTCTCTAGCTCCTGCCGGCTGTGGTTTGCTGTCTTCATCAAGACGGTAAATTCCTTCATAAACGTTATTCAATGCTGTAAAACTGATTGTATCTGTTGCAACTGATAAGTCAGCTGTAGGCATTTCTTGAGGCACGACTAAGTTAAATACGCCTCCTCCATCTGCTGAACCGCTTTTTGCTGAACTACTGTTGCTTGTGGCTGAACTGCCGCCATAACATCCAGCAAGTACAAGGCCGCATACCGCAACCAAACCAAATGTAAATTTCTTTTTCATTTTACGTACCCCTTTATTGGAATTTTCAGAATAATTAATATTTTCTGAAGTTGTTTAAGAGTTTAATGAATAATTATTAAAAAATCAATACTTTTTTTTGTCTTTTTCATAAAATAATGATTTTTTCGTGAGGTTTCAAGGAATTTTTCAGAAAAAATAGCTTTGTACAAGGTTTTCCATGGTCTTCCAAAAGCCATTAAATAATTTTCGTTATATTGTCTATTATTGCCATACAAAGATAAAAAAGAATAAATAAAAAGAAACTGTGACAAAAGTCTTGTCACAGTCCCTTATTCCGAATAAACGGTGTTCAAAAGCTTGCATCTGCGGTAATAAGCCCAACCAAACGAAAAATAGGAGGAGCTATTTTTGTTTGGCTGTTCTTATTACTTGATGCAGGACAGCTTTTTCACAACCTCTGGTACACGGTGTTCCAAAAGTAGCTTCTTCGGAAATAAGTTGGAATTTCACAAAAATTCAAGAAGTAATTTTCGTAAATTCCTTCTTATTTCTTGAAGCTGATTACTTCTGTCACAACCTCTTTTTATTATTGAGAATCTGGTCGAGGAATAATCGTTTTTGCCATCCAAATATCCGGTTTGTCCCAGCCATTTGCATTTGGTAAGACACCTACGATTTTATAACCTAATTTTTCATAGAATTCATACGGATGTTCACGAAGGTTCTGGATGGAAGCCACTTTATCAAATGTATGCTCATACAGGTCCGTTTGACTTAACGTTGTTCCATGGTCTAAATCATCCGTACCTAAATAAATCGTGATTCCTCCTCTGGAAGCTACTTCTTTTTCTAAGTAATTGACTAATCGAGTACCTATTTGGTTCTTTCGTCGGGAGCTTTCTACAACTAATGGATGCAATTCCCAACCTGTGATACCGTATTGAGGGATTGCACCAATAAATCCTACTAACTCATCTTGGTCTACCGCTGCTACCGCGATTCGTTCTGGATTCATCATTTCTTCTACTTCTTCTGCCGAGCTGTCTCCATATTCTTCCGGCCAAGTCAGTCTCAGTAAATCAGAAAGCTGATCTTTCAATACTGGATTATTACGGTCAAATTCACTGATTATCATACGTCTTCCCCCTTGTTCTTGCTTATTCTAACAGTCCTTTTGAAAAAACGAAATGTTCTCGCTCAAAAATCTTTAGCTACCAATCAGTATCTCTATTCTTTCATTATTTATCTTACTTATAAAATAAAAAAATTATACAGAAACACTTTATTCAAAATAGGAAAGATCAGGAAAGCCATCAATTGGAGGAAAAAACTCTGTTTGTTCATCATGATATAGATTATCTTTTGCTTTAAAAAAAACCAATTATGAATTGACAAATAAAACCTGTTTTCATATAATAATCTTAATTTTTAGAATTTTTAGATAATTACAAAAAAGCAAAGGGAATCGGTAGAAATACTAAGAGGAACAAAAATACATTATTGTCGTTTTCAATGTTTTTGTACTTGTTCGTTTTTAGGATACTTATTGATGATTTCAAGGTGTTCATGCCACCTTATTCATCACTTATCCTCTCTTAGGTTCACCTCTACTCCATCTACAGCCGCAGTCAGATCGATCACTCTTTAAAATTTTAACCCGTTTCAACGAAGAAAGAAGGAAATGAATATGAATCAAAGTGTTTTCTTACCAAATTATACCATTGGAACAGATGCGTATGAAAAAGCAAATGGAATCGTCAAAGAATATGGGACAAAAGTAGTGCTGATTGGAGGGAAGACTGCACTTTCAAAGGCAGAAAACAAAATAAAAGTAGCTTTGACACAGGAAATAGAGGTTGTCGCCAGTCTCTGGTACGGGGGTAATTCAACTTATGGAAATATTGAACAGTTGATCCAGCATGAAAGTGTCCAAAAAGCAGATGTCCTGTTTGCAGTCGGTGGTGGCCGTGCTTGCGATACTGTAAAAGTCATTGGTGAAAAACTAGCTAAACCAGTCTTCACCTTTCCCACTATTGGTTCGAACTGTTCGCCCGTCACTGCGGTATGTGTCATCTATAACGAAGAAGGCGTAATGGACGGACTCTTCTTTCCTTCAAAACCACCTGTACACACCTTCATTGATACAGCAATTATTGCCGAAGCACCTGATAAATACTTATGGGCAGGTATTGGCGATGCTTTATCCAAAGAAGTCGAATCTACTTTTTCTGCTCGTGGCGATGATCTAGGCTACACGGATAGATTAGGAATCCAAATCGGAAAAATGTGCATTGATCGTCTCTTGACTTATGGTACGCAAGCATTGAAAGATAGTGCCGACGATCGTCCCTCATATGCAATTGAACAAGTCGTTTCGGATATCATTGTTACTACCGGATTGGTTTCTGTTTTAGTTAACAATAACTATAATTCTGCTATGGCACACTCATTCTATTACGGTACGACTGTTCTAGAAAAAATGGAGGGATACCTTCACGGAGCATCTGTCAGTTATGGTGTACTGACCTTATTGATGATGGATCAGCAGTTCGATTTGTTTGATAAAATCTATGTGTTTATGAAAAAGAACCAACTTCCAGTATCGTTAACCGACATGAATCTCAATGTCACGACCGATTTAGAAGCAATCTTAGATAAAGCCATGGCAACAAATGATATTAAACATGTGCCTTATGAAATCACCCGAGAAAAATTTAAACAGGCCATTCTTGACGTAGAAACTTATCATGCTACACAAGAAAGCCAGCAAGGATATAAGAAAATCAGTTAAATAATTGCTAAAACCCCCATCAAGCAGGCTGTCATCAAATTGAGGACATTTCTTTGCTTGATGAGGGTTTTTCTTGTCAAAAAAAGCTTTATAGCTTTCGCTATAGAATCTTTTCTCTTATTTAAGTTGAACAGTTCCTTAATTAAGAAAACTGCTCCTTTTATGGTAATTGAAAAAACGAGTAGGCTACGATTATTTGGCAACTGTTTTTTTCATTTGCTTGCTTCGCAATTGTCCGCAAGCTGCATCAATATCTGTACCATGTTCTTTACGTATCACACAGTTTACGCCGTTTTTCTTCAATACATCATAAAATCTCAATACATCAGCTTTTGGACTGCGAGAATATTGATCATGTTCACTGACTGGATTATATGGAATCAAGTTGACATATGCTAATTTTTTCTTATCTTTTAATAGATCTGCTAATTGTTGTGCATGCTCTGGTCTATCATTTACTTGATTCAACATGATATATTCAAACGTGATTCGACGGTTTGTTTTCTCTAAATACTCATCCACAGCTTCCATCAATTTCTCAATTGGGAAACTTCGGTTGATCCGCATGATCGATGTTCGCACCTCATTATTCGGCGCGTGCAAGGAAATAGCCAGATTGACTTGCAAGCCGTTATTAGCGAATTCCTTGATTTTGTGTGCTAATCCACTAGTGGAAACTGTAATGTGCCGAGCACCAATTGCCAATCCTTTGGCATCATTGATGATATGCAAAAAGTCCATTACATTGTCGTAATTATCAAATGGCTCACCGATCCCCATTACAACGACATGTGAAACGCGTTCGCCAAGATTGCGCTCATCAAAATAATGTTGGACCATCATGATCTGCGCAACAATTTCTCCAGCAGTCAGATCACGGTTCTTTTTGAGCAGCCCGCTTGCACAAAATGTACAGCCGATATTACATCCTACTTGTGTCGTCACACAAACTGACAAGCCATATTCTTGTCTCATCAGTACAGTCTCAATCATGTTTTTATCAGGGAGTTCAAACAAATATTTTACTGTACCGTCCGAAGCTTCTTGGACGACCATCTGTTTTAGAGGATTGATGATAAAATGCTCCGATAATTTTTCGATCAATTGTTTCGATAGATTCGTCATTTCTGTGAAATTACTTACACGTTTTTGATACAACCATTCCCAAACTTGGGCAGCTCGGAATTTTTTCTCGCCGTTTTCTATAAACCAATTGATTAATTCTTCATTCGTCAAGCCATAAATGGACTGTTTTTCCAAAGTATTTTCCCTCTTTTTCTCAAAGTTTCGCTACATACTATACATGATTCATTTCCTTAATGCAATACTTCACAAATAAATCGAATAGAACTTTAATCTCACAAAAACTAAAAAGACAAGACATCATACCGTATTAGAAAAGATGGAAAAAAACCATTTTTTCTTTTGGTATCATCATGCCTTGTCTTTTTATTGGTTATTCGTTTTTCAACCCTTCATCACACAAGTTTTACATGTCATTATCGTCCGGCAACGTTTCTGATGTTTCTTCCTGCTCAATGAATACTTTCCGAGGCTTGCTTCCTTCTGACGGGCCAACAACTCCATGAGCTTCCAGTTCATCTACTAAACGTGCTGCTCGGTTGTAACCGATCCGAAATCTTCTTTGGAGAAGGGAAATACTTGCCGTTTGCATTTCAATGACAAGTGCTTTTGCTTCTTCAAACAGCTCATCTTGTGGCTGTTCTGGAGCACCTGTCGTTTCAACTTCATCTGTCGGCATCATTTTCTCTTCATAATGAGCTTCTTGCTGATCTGTAACAAATTGAACGACCCGTTCTACTTCGTGGTCAGAAATGAATGCTCCTTGCACACGGATCGGTTTATTCTCACCCATTGGCAAGAATAGCATATCTCCTCGCCCTAAGAGCTTTTCTGCCCCATTAGAATCAATGATCGTCCGAGAATCTGTACCGCTTGATACCGCAAATGCCATTCTGGAAGGTACATTTGCTTTGATGATTCCTGTGATAACATCCACACTTGGACGTTGAGTAGCTAGGATCATATGAATCCCCGCTGCCCGAGCCATTTGCGCTAAACGAATAATCGCATCTTCAACTTCATTGCTGGCTACCATCATCAAATCAGCTAATTCATCTACGATCACTACGATGAATGGTAAGGTTGGATGTTTCGTTCCGTTTTCCAAGTTTTTCTGTTGAACAAATTCATTGTAACCAGAAATATTTCTTACTCCGGTTGCCGCGAATTTTTCATATCGTTCTTCCATTTCTTGTACTACTTTTTGTAAGGCTTGCGCTGCTTTTCTAGGGTTCGTCACGACCGGCGTCAACAGATGAGGTATGCCGTTGTACATATTCAATTCAACCATTTTCGGATCGATCATCATCAGTTTTACTTCATGGGGCTTAGCACGCATTAATATACTTGTGATGATCCCATTAATTGCTACTGACTTCCCACTACCAGTCGAACCAGCCACGAGTAAGTGAGGCATCTTCGAAAGATCAGCCGTTTGTACCCGTCCAGAAACATCACGTCCTAAAGGTACTTCTAGTAATTTATCTGGGTGGTTTGGTTGTGCTTCGATGATTTCTCTAAAGGAAACCATACTGATCTTTCCATTTGGTACTTCAATACCAATCAGTGATTTACCTGGAATCGGTGCTTCCATCCGGACATCTTTCGCCGCTAAAGCAAGCGCGATATCATCTGTTAAGTTCACAATTTTACTTACTTTTACCCCTACAGCCGGCTGGACTTCGAATTTTGTGACGGATGGTCCTAAGCTGGCTTTGACGACCTTGGCATCGACACCGAAACTTTGGAAAGTTTGTTCTAATACGCCGATATTTTTTTCAATTTTTTTATACTCATCACTTTGATCCACAGTTGGTATAGAATCAAGCAAATCAACTGTCGGTAATTCATAGTCTTGGTTTTCCTGTTCTGCTTCAATCTCAAATTCTAATGAGGTACCGTCATCCTCTGGCAACTCATCTGAAAAACCTTCTGCTGTATTGGTCTGTTTTGGTGTATCTGGTACTGGTTTCTCTAGATTCGCAGGATGGATATTTTCTTGAAAACTGTCGATTGGAACAAAACTTAGCTGCTCCGGCTCTGTATTTTCTGGTTCCTGCCATTCATCAGCAGTATTTTCCCTTTGCTGGCTCACCGCTTTTTTCTTCTCATATTCTGCAGCTTCTTTTTCTGCAGCTTCTTTTGCAGCTAAGCGCCTTGCTTCTTTCGCTTCTGCGCGCTGTTTCATTCTCTCTTCCTTTGCCGCTTGCTTTCGAGCTTGCTTGGCAGGATCACCTTCCAATAATCCCTGTACTCGTTCTCCAATTGATTGGATACTATTTAACAGCTGATAGCCTTCCAGATTACTGAACAGGAATGCTCCTCCTGCCAGTAATAGCACTGCTGCTAAATAACTTCCAGGCTGTGCAATCAAGAAGTAAGTAAAATGATAAAGGATTGCTCCAATCATCCCACCACCAACGTTATTGTCTACTTGACTTTGTTTTATATCACTGGCTAACAAATCCCATGTCGTCCCCATGATATTTGGTTCCCCAGTATGGAGTTTGCCAAATAAATGGGCATGTAACAATAATAAGATACCGAAATAAAAGAGTATGCCGCCAAACCAGCGTCGGTTTTTACCAATTGAAAACTCTGTATTCTTAATGACAATCCAAAATCCTAAGACGGCTAATAAAAGACAGAGGATTTGGTAAGTATTTCCTGCAATGATCCGAAAGCCGTTTGCAATCAATATTCCTAAAAAACCTAATTTTAAAAAGCCGAAGACAGCAAATAAAATCAAGGTAAACCCAACACCAATCGTCAGCATTTGTTCCTGCTGCTGTTTTTGCTTTTTCGTTTTTTTCGTCTTTTTCCTTTTTTTAGTAGGCCGTTTCTTTTGTGCCATTTATTATCCCTCATTTCATCAAGTTTCATTATACAAAAAAAAGCAAGGGAACTAAAGTTTTGTTTGAAAGAACTGACGCTTTCTTTCATTTTTCAGCTTGTTTTACAGTTTTTCTTAATTTCTAAACGATTTTATCAAAAAAAGGCACGGCCATATCCAGCCGTACCTTCTTGTTTTAAGTATGTGAACTAAAGGTTCTCTCCATTTTCTTCAATCAGTTTTTGGTACCAGTAATAACTGTCTTTCTTATATCGTTCCAAAGATCCTTCTTGTGTTTCATCTTGATCAACATATACAAATCCATATCGCTTTTGATAACCGTTCAGCCAGCTAAGCAAATCTGTATAAGACCAGGTGCAATAGCCTAGGACTTCTGCTCCATCCGAAATTGCTTCTTTGATGGCTTTGACGTGGCTTTGTAAGTAATTGATTCGATAGTCGTCATGGATTTGTTTATCTTCTGTCAACTTGTCATACTCTCCTAAGCCATTTTCCGTAATCAGTACCGGCATGCGGTAACGGCTTGTGATACGACGCAGTCCGATCCTTAATCCTTCTGGGTCAATCTCCCAGTCCCAATTTGTTCGTTCGACAAATGGATTCTCAACTTTTTTATACATTCCAGGAACTCCAGTTTCTTCTGATGAACCTTTTTTTCCTGTCGTATTCATTTTTCCTGCACCAACTCCGTTTAATGGATTGAATGCATTCGTCGCCGTTTGATAGTAATTGATCCCAAGAAAATCTGGTTTAGCAGATTCTAGCAATTCTGCATCGCCAGCTTCAATCGTTGGTGCCCATCCTTTTTCTTCTAAGAACCTCATGGCAGCAATCGGATATTTTCCCCACATATAGACATCCATCCAATAATTGGCCATCAGGTCTTCAGCATTTTCAGCAGCCAGAACATTTTCAGGATTACTGTCAATTGGATAATTTGGCGTATACGCAAAGCTTGGTCCGATTTTCCCAGGCATTTCTAACTCGTGAAATTTATTGATGACAGATGCATTTGCTAAATTAGCAATATGGTTAACTTCATACATTCGTTTCGGGTCTGTCACACCTGGCGGATGTGCTGCTAACAAATAACCTAATGAAGTGAAGATATTTTGTTCATTCAAACTAATCCAGTAATGGACTTTCCCGCGGAATGCCTCAAATAATGTTTCTGCATAATGAGTGAAATCTTCAATGATCTGACGTGATTCCCAACCATTATATTCATCTTGCAATGCTTGTGGAAGATCCCAATGATATAAAGTCAACATAGGTTCGATATCGTTTTCAATCAATTCGTCGATCAATCTCTCATAAAAAGCGAGCCCAGCTTGATTGACTTCTCCTCGTCCATTAGGAAAAATCCGTGTCCAAGCTACAGAGAAGCGGTAAGCTTTCAGACCTTGTTCTTTCATTAAAGCAATATCTTCTTTATAACGATGATAGTGGTCTACTGCCAAATCACCGTTCGTTCCTTTAAATGTCTTTCCTGGAATCCGAACAAATCGATCCCAGACTGATTCTCCTTTCCCATCTTCTTGCCAAGCTCCTTCTACTTGATACGCTGCAGAAGCAGAGCCCCACAGAAAATCTTTTGGAAATGAGGTAAGTTCTTTGTGTTCCATTCATCTCTTCCTTTCCTATAACCTTCAATCGTTCCTCTTTTAGAATAACACGAAACCCCTTCCACAACAAAATAAAATTATGTAAAGGAGGTTGTGACAGAAGTGGTCAGCTTCAAGAAACAAGAAGTAATGTACGAAAATTGCTTCTCAAAGTTTTGTAAAATTTCGGCTTATTTTTCGAAGAAGCTACTTCTGGAACACCGTGTATAAGAGGTTGTGAAAAAGTCGCTTAGTTTCGAGTAGTAAGAAAAATTTTGTGAAAATGGCTTTCTACATTTTTGCATAAATTTGGCTTAATACCGAGAAACTGGCTTTTGAACACCGTTTACCAAGAGGTTGTGAGCCTGCCATTCAGCTCCGAGTCACAAGGAGTTGGCAGGAGAACACTGTTTATTCGGAAAAAGGGACTGTGACACGTCTTTTGTCACAGTCCCCTATTTGTTAATTTCTCGGCGTAACATCTTCGCCAAACCATTTATCGGATATTTTTTGGAATTCACCTGTTTTCTCTAGTTGATCTAGGGCTTCATTGATTTTTTTCACTAATGTACTATCTGACTTGCGTGCACCAACTGCAAAATCCTCACTTTCATAAGAACCTTTTGTTATGTTGAAGTCTTCTAGTTCGTTTCTTTGTTTCAAATAATAGTCTGCGTATACTTTATCCATCAGCAGACCATCGACCCGTCTGCTTTTCAGATCGATCAATGCTTCATTAAAACTATCATACAAAACAGCATCTTGGTTTTTGACTATCTCTTTTAATACTTCTGGTTGTTTCGTAAATACATCATAACCAGATGACCCATTTTGCGCACCTAATCTCTTATTATTCATTTGTCCAAAGTTTGTGATTCCTGATTCTTTAGGTGTGATCAGCACTTGATCGTTTTCCATATAAGGTTTTGTAAATTGCACTTTCTTTTCTCTTGCCGGCGTTTTGGAATAGCCGTTCCATATCAAATCGATCGTTCCATTGTTCAGTTCAAATTCCTTCATTGACCAGTCAATGGGCTGAAAGTCTACCGTAATCCCATATTGTTCAAAGACTGCTTTGGCTAAATCAATATCAAATCCTGTGAGCTTCCCGTCTTTATCTCTAAATCCCATAGGAACAAATGTATCGTCTAAACCTATAACGATTTTTTTCTCTTCGTTGATAGTCGCCCAATTATCTGCTGAAGTTTTTTTGTTCGAACAGCCTGCAAAAAGAAGAAGACCTGCGATCAAAGCGAATAGAAAACTGTTTTTTTTCATCTCTATCTTCTCCTTTCTTAATGAATTGGGGAAACTTTTAGTAATTGATCACCGACATTTTCTGCAAATACTAAATCATGGGTGACAATAATTTGGGTTACCCCATCTTCTTTCAATGATAGGATCAAACGCTCGACTTGCTGGCGTAATTCAGGATCTAAAGCACTTGTTGGTTCATCATAAGCCAATACCCGTGGATTCATAGCCAATGCTCTGGCAATCGCTACCCGCTGTTTTTGTCCGCCAGAAAGCTGATAAGGATAGTTATTCAATAAATCACCAATCCCTAATGAAGCCGCTAATTCTTCTGCTTTTTTGGTGTATTCTTCTTTTGTCTGTTTCAATACCATTTTTGGTGCTAAGGTAATGTTTTCAAAAATATTCAGATGTGGAAATAGCTGGAAGTCTTGGAATACGACTCCTACAACTTGTTCTTTCATTTTAAGCTCGAATGGGTTGAACGGTACACCGTCTAAATAAAATTCTCCGCTGTCAGAACTTTCTAAGCCAGCCAAGATACGTAAAAGCGTGGTTTTACCGCCACCGGAAGGACCTACGATAGCTAATGTTTTCCCATCTGGAATGATCAGATTCAAATCTTTGATTATTTTTTTTTCACCAAATGCTTTGTTCACTTTCTTCAATTCAATCATATTTCTTCCTCCTATCAGTTAGCGGTAATAATTTAATTTTCCTTCAACTTGTTTCATTACGATTGTTAGAATACCAGTCAATGTAAGATAGATGATTGCCACGCCTAGCAAAGGCAGTAAAGTCGCGTCGCGTTCCATCGCGATTTTCCCAGCACGCATTACGTCACCTAAACCTAATATATAGATCAAGGAAGAATCTTTGACCAAGTTGATAACTTCATTCCCTACAGAAGGTAAAACAATCTTTGTCACTTGTGGGATGACGATTTTCGTCACCGTTTGAAAGGGACTTAATTGCAAAACTTGCGCTGCTTCATATTGACCTTGAGGAATCGATTGTATCCCTCCACGAAAGATCTCTGCAAAATAAGCTGCATAGTTTAAGATAAAGGCAATGAGTGCTGCTTCGAAACGATCAAAAACGATCCCAATCGTCGGCAACCCATAAAAAATAAAAATCAGTTGCAACAACAGCGGTGTTCCCCGCATAACCCATACATATGTTTGAAGCAAGTAGCGTAGCGGCTTAAAATGCAAAGACAATCCTAATGCTAAAACAATCCCTAATGGTAATGAGCCAATCAAGGTAAATAAAAATAATTTCAATGTTGTGAGTGCTCCTACTAATAATTGCGGCATAACTTCAATCAAATACTCCATCTTCTTTTCCTCCTTTAAAATAAAAAAATCCTCTTGGCAAATGCCAAGAGGACGTATTATACGTGGTTCCACCTCTGTTTATTTTTTCCTTGCAGAAAAAACCTCACACAGTCGTTGCCGTTCAGATGAAAACAAAAAGTCCTTTGATCCGAAGATCAAAGGACGTTAATCACGTGGTTCCACCTTTTTTTACCGGCTCCTCACGGAAAAGCCAGCCTTATCTGGTCATCTAGCAACGACCGCAGCTGTAACGGGCTCCCCGGATTTTCCTACTATACGCTTCAGAAAATCGACTCCAAGATGTGTTTCACGGTTAACTGCTGCCTCTTTCCACCAACCAGAGACTCTCTAAAAACACCTAACGGCTACTCTTCTTTTCGATGTCATTTGTTTTAACTTTACGTGTAATTTACATGATTATTTTTCATTTGTCAACTCTTTTTTATGATACACTAATAAAAAAAGGAGGGTGATGCGCGATGAGTCGTGCAACCGAACAAGAAGCTTATGAACTACTAAAAAAACTGGGTATCTCTTTTCAAAAAGTCGATCATCCTGCGATTACGTCAGTCAAAAATGTCCTTTTTTCCCTACCTGGTCCGCAAGTAAAAAATCTATTATTGAAATCAAGAAAAGGAAAACAAATCTATCTTGTCATCTTGCCTGATGAAAAGCATGCCGATTTAAAAGAACTAGCTGAACAATTAAAAGAAAACCGCTTATCTTTTGTTTCTGAAGAACAGCTTCCTGACCTCCTAGGCGTTCCAGCAGGTACAGTGACTCCATTAGCATTGATGCACGACAAAGAGAAAAAAATCCAAGTCGTGATCGATGCTGCTATTGATCGTCAAGATACCGTAGGCTTTCATCCAAATATCAATACCACTACGTTGATCATGGATTTTTCCGACTTTGAAAAGATACTTGTTTACTTAGAACATCTGCCAGTTTATGAAAATTTGTAATGATAGAGTAGTTTTCTTATTTCCCAATTCAAGCGTCTTTTTCTTTATTTAGCACAAAATATATCAGAAATTCTTTTGGCCAATCAAACAATGTAACAACTAGTATGAACGCTGAAAACTAATACGAGTATTCTTCCATAGTTAGCCAAATCCATATTTATTGATTCTACGAAAAAAGAAGCATATATAAAAATGCTTCTTTTTTCGATTATAAATCGGAATTTTATTCTTTTGATTTCAGTCATATTTAACAAAAAATATTATATTCTAACTAAACTTTTTTATATTTTTGTAAGAATATCCCAGCACAGATAGTTACTATCAATAAACCAATGATTACAGCAAAACTAGATTTTTTACTACTTGTTTTAGGAAGAATGCTTTTTGATTTATTTGTTATCTGTTTAGGTACAGCTCTCTTACTAATATAATTGGTTCTTTGTTCGCTGGATTCTCCTGTATGAGCAAATATTTGCAATTTTTGAGAGAATAGATTTCTAATTTTCTCTCTCTCTGTCTTCTCTGGAAAATTTTTCCACGGTGTTATATGGCTACCTGGTATAGATATATTTGTTTTTTCCGGTGTATAACTGTTTTTGATGTTATACCCGTCAATCGTCGTACTGTATTCGGGCACGTTGTCTTCCGTTACAGTATAGATGATTTCTTGCCCGTCTCTGTATTTTGGCAGATTTGTGAAACGATAGCGCCAATCATCTTTTTCACTTACTTCTTTGTGTTGGATCGGTTGACCGTCGGCTAATAGATTTACTGTGATCGTCGTCGGTCGTTTGCCGTCTTGGTTCTCATTGTCTTCCCATGTTTTTTGTCCAGAAACCTCTTTGGTTTCTGGTACATGGGTATTGGTAATAACGATGTTTCCATCCTTTGTTTGTTTAACTTCACTGGTATAGCCAGCTACTTTGGTCAACTCTTCCACTCGATAAGTGATAGCTTGACCTTTCGCCTTTTCTGCCAATTCGTTCCACGTGGTCGTCCAGTGATTCTCCTCGCTCAGTTCTACTGCTTCGCCTACTTTTTGGTTATTAGCATACAGCTGGACTTGGATACTTTGAGGTCGTAACCCATCTTGGTTATTTCCATCATCCCATACTTTAGTAGCGCTTAAACTAGTTTTACCCGGTGTATAACTGTTTTTGATGTTATACCCTTCAATTGTCGTACTGTATTCGGGCACGTTGTCTTCCGTTACAGTATAGATGATTTCTTGCCCGTCTCTGTATTTTGGCAGATTCGTGAAACGATAGCGCCAATCATCTTTTTCACTTACTTCTTTGTGTTGGATCGGTTGACCGTCGGCTAATAGATTTACTGTGATCGTCGTCGGTCGTTTGCCGTCTTGGTTCTCATTGTCTTCCCATGTTTTTTGTCCTGAGACTGAAATGACTTCTTTATTCTCATTTGTAACGACTAGCCCGTTTTCAATTTTTTGATAACCTGAAGGGACATAATCATTTCCGTTTTGATCTACTTCTTGCACTTTAAACGTATATTCGTTTCCACTATCATCATACTGTTGGATATCTTCCCAAGTCACTGAAGTTATTCCATTGTCTAATCGTTTTGTTTCTGCATCAGGAACTGGTTCCCAATTGTTTGTACTTGCTCTGAATAATTAAAAAATAAATACTCGGTCTTGGAGTGGTTCCACCGTTCCAAATTTTAGTTGCTGTGATGTTCGTAACCTTTTTCTTGTTATAAATAGGTAAACTGACTCCCTCTGTATCATTTTCGTTTATGGAGAATTTGAGTTCATTTGAACTTAGTGGATCAAAATCAATCCAATTGGGTGCTTCTTTTTCTTTTACAACATAGTCTCCTACTTGCAGGCCTTTGATACTAGCTTCTCCCTGTTCATTCGAAGTCAACAGGATACTAGACTGTCCTTGAATAGGCTGTTCATCTGCTCGTCTTAATTCGAAAGTCACATTTGGGATACCAATCTCTGTGTCATTAATATATTTGAAAATCTTCAATTCGCCTCTAACTGTACCGTTGACTCCACCAGAAGCTGAAATATTTTTAACTGTATGATTGAAACTTTCTCCATCAACAGCAGGTTTATTAAATTCTTTAAACCAAGCTTCCGAATGATTCTCAAAATTTATTTGTTCTGGGTTTTCTATGATCGTCTTATAACTCACCATTATTTTCCTAAGATTGACAAAGTTTTTTGGTATAGTTATTTCAATGTAATTATCAGTTACTGAAAAATTAAATGTAGCGCCGGGGAAATCTTGTAAAAATTGTTGGATTCCCTCTTCTCCTCTATAAACCTTCTGTTCACCTAAGTGTATTTGATTAATTTCAAACGTACTTGGATCTAATCTTTGTCCACTTTGGATTTCATCACTGATTTTAACTGGTTGTTCAACATAAGTGCCGTTATTGTTAATATTCAAAAACCATCGAATGTGCTTAGTATCTTCAGGTAGCATGTCTCCTGTTTTATAATAAAAAACGCTAGAAGAAGAACCAGAAGCTGGCTTTGTCACATTACAGTAGCTGTTTTATCACCGCTCGTCACGGTGAATGGTCCCGTATTTTCTTCACCGGTATCGGTTACGTTTCTGGCCTGTATCTCAAATTGCCCCCAACCTTCTACTGAGTCTAGGTTTTTAATATTTTCATTAAACACAACCTGCGCAGAATCTTTTCTGACCGTTAAAGTTCCAACATTTTTATTTTCAAACATTAGTGGGATTTCTTTTTGGAATCCTTCACCGCGAATATTTCCTTCACTTGACCAATTGATCCAAAGATAATCACCTGGCTGGATATTTTGTTTTTTTTTCGTCAAACGAGAATTTTATTTTTATGTTTCCTCCATCTGTAATATTTGTTGGATCCACGGTCAACGAAGTGACATTACTGCTGATATCTCTACCTGCATCCGCATAGACATGAACAGGAATCAGTGATGTTATATTAGTAATAATAAATAACAATGATAAAATAATATTTCTACACTTTTTCATTTTTTCTATCTCCCCTATTTTAACTAAAAATAATCCATACTATATTAGTACTCAAAAACCCTTGTTCTCAAATCCTCCCTCACTCATTTCATTTCCAACCTTTCAACCATCAAATAGATAGTTATTTTACAAACATTTAGAAAAAATAAATATGCCAAAAAAACTTTTATATAAAGTTTTTCCTAATAATAATTATTTTTTCACATATGTTCACTTTATTTTACTTATTGCTTTCATTTTTTCAAGCTATATTTCCAAT